>JAAYZM010000334.1 GCA_012514835.1 Actinomycetales bacterium | reverse complement strand
GCTGCGGCTCAGCGCGCTGGCCCCGGAGCTGGCCCGCACCGTGGTGCGTGTGACGTCTGCTGGTGGGCAGATCGGGGCGTACCTGCAGGTCAGCGAGCTGGACGGGTTCACGCCGGGCGGGGCGGACCTCGTGGTGCCCGGCCTCGCGCCCTCGACCCGGCAGGTGATCGGGTCGCTCGTGGTGCCCGACAGCCAGGTCGACGGTCCCGGCGCCGGCCTCCTGCGGCTGCTCGCGCCGGAAGGAGCCGATGCTGGTCCGGGGAAGGTCGAGGTCCCCGTGCGGGTCTCCTTCTTCGGTGAGTCGGGCCCCGTGACGTTGCCGGGTGCCGAGGAGCTCGTGCTCGTGGCCGGCGAGGTGACCGACGTCGACCTGGGTGGTCTGCCGGCCGGCGCGTACGCCGTCGTCGTGGACTCGGACGTTCCCGTGCTCGCGGGGGCGCGCGTCGAGCGCGTCGGAACCCCTGCCGAGGCCGGGGATTCTGCTCCCGTCGAGCAGGCGTGGATCGCGGCAGGCGCGCGTGCGTCCGCGGAGCTGATCGCCGTTCCCGCGGGGCTTGCGTCGGATGCCGTGCTCACCGCTGTTCCTGCGGCTCCTGAGGCGTCCTCCGAAGGGGAGGCCGACGTGTCGGAAGGCGCCGAAGGGGGCTCGGCTGAGGGCGCACCAGAGGACGTGCCAGAAGACGCGGAAGACGCGGAAGAAGACGCGCCAGAGGACGCCTCAGGGGAAGCGTCCGACGAGCTGGCGGGGGTTACCCGCGGGCGACTGACCGCGTACGACGAGTCGGGGGCCGTGCTCGTCTCCGAGGAAGTGACGATCCCCGCCGGGACCACGATGCGTGTGCCGCTCCCCGAAGCGACTGCCGCTGTCGAGCTGATCCCGACGCTCACGGCCGGGGTATCGAATGCCGCTGAAGCGGCGGACGGGGTCACTGCGGGCGCCTCCCTCACGTGGGGTGTGCTCGTCCAGGCGCAAGGCACTGACGGCACCCTCCTCTCCGTGCTCACCTCGCCGGTCCATGGCGCGGCCGTCGACGAAGTGTTCGTCCGCCAGTCGCACCGGCTGCCTCTCGAGTAGTGATCCCCCGCCACCGGGCACTCAGAACGGTGGCGGCTCGGAGGGTGGGGCGGTGCCCGCTGGTGGCTCGCGTTGTTCGCGGGACGCTTCTAAGGCATCAGCTGCGTGTGACGCGTGAGGAGCGCGTGGCACGGCTGGGTCCGTAGCTGCTTCTCGGGCATCCTCGTGGTCCTGTGGAGGCCGCGCGCACGGGCACGAGGACGGGCGTTGCTCGACAGCGTTGATCTCCGTGAGCCAGTTCTCCCACGGGGGGAGCGGGGGCTCAGGCTGGCGCTCGTAGACCTTGCCGAGCGGGCTGTGCCACGTCGTGACGCCGGTGTGCGAGTCGAAGGTGGGCCGCCACCCGTGGAGAGTCTTGAGGTTGTGGTGGAACCGGCACAGGGCGTGCAGGTTGTCCTTGCACGTCTGCTCGCGAGCCGGGCGCGTGGCGTCGAAGGGGCGCCGGTGGTCGAGGTCGCACCGGTACGCCGGCTGGCCGCACCCCACGAAGGTGCACGTCCGATCGCGAGCCATCACGTCGCGGCTCAGCACGGCGCCGGGCCGATAGCTGTTCTCGCCCACGGCCGTGACCGTCCCGAGCCGAGGATCCGTCAGGACGGCCCGCCATGTCGCGTCGCGGGCGATCTCGCGCGCCACGTGGGCCGGGATGGGGCCGTAGCCCGCAAGATCGCCAGGCTTGTCATCCAGTCCGAGCAACGTGGTGTCCGACACCGTCACGTGCAGATGGGCACGGTGCCTGCCCCGCATCGCCAGGCGCCGCCACAGCGGTGCGGAGCCGCGCCCTGCTGCGCCGCAGGTCGTGGCTTCGACCGCGTCCACCGAGTCGGCTCCCGTCGCGGTCAGGTGCTCGGGGTGCAGCGGGGCCTCTCCGGCCTCGCAGATCGCCCAGAAGATCGCCGAGAGAGCGTCCGCGCGCCGCTGGTCGAAGGTGCGCGGGTCCTCGCTGCCGCCCGTGCGGGCCAGGGCGTCGAGGGCAGTCTTGACGGCGAGCGCGTCCGCGGCGGGCAGGTACGCGCTGATCAGCGCCATGGAGTCAGGCTGCGGGAGGAACTCCACCCGACGATCCGCCGTCGCTTGCCGAGCGCGCTCCGCGGCGGCTCCCGGGTCGAGGCCCAGCACGGCTGCCGCGAGCGCACGGCGGAGCTGGGGCGGAGTCTTGGAGGGTGCGAGCGCGACGCCCAGCGCGGCGACCTGCTGCGCGGACTCCTCGGGGGCACCCTGGGCCTCCGTGATGATGGTCTGTGCCTTCTTCAGGTCGATCGCGCCCTCCCAGAGCGCGTCCTGGACCACGGGGAAGAGGGCGAGGGAGCGCGCGAGCGCGAGCTTCGACTCGGCAGCCTGCTGCGTGCACCGCAGCTCGCTCGCGAGCGCCGCCGCTGCCTGCCGCGGGCCGCCGAAGCGCTCCGCCCGCACCGCGAGCGCGGCCAGCGCGTCGTGGTGACGCGCGGCCACCCACGCCTCGACCCGCTCCCACAGGCGGAGCGCCGCGACGAGCTCGACGTCGTTCAGCGTCTCGTACCCCGTCTCGAGGAGCTCAGCGAGGAGCAACGGGCCGCCCGGGAGGTCGCCCACGTCGGAGACCCAGTCGCCACCGTCCCTGCCCGGGCGGTAGAGGTGCGGGTTGGAGTAGTCCCCAGGAAGGTTGCTCGACCAGTCCCGTTCCGGAGCCGTGGCGCTCGGGATCATCCGCATGGCGCGCGACGCGGCCACGCCCGCCTCGAGCTCGACGACGCCATCCATGGTCACGTAGAGCTCCCGCGCGGCGTCCGCGGCGGGCTGGTCTACTGGCTCTCCGCGCTCTCCGCGCTCTCCGCGCTCTCCGCGCTCTCCGCGCTCTCCGCGCTGGCCCGCAGGCTCGCCGACCTCGCCGACGGGCTTGGCCGACGGCGCGTCGGAGGCCCGCTCGGCTTCGGGTTCGGAGTTCTCGTGGAGCACGCTGACAGCCTGGCACCCACCACTGACACTCCGGACAATTCGGGCAGTAAGGTGGGTAAATCTCCTGGTCAGCGCGTTGTGAGCCTGTCTCGCCCCGCGTTCGCCGTCGGCCCAGAACGCGATTGCCCGTGACTCGCCGTCGGCCCCGAGCGGGAGTGCCCGTCACCCGCCGTCGGCCCCGGGACCGCGCCCCGAACTACCCCTCGTCGTCGTACGCGGGGTCGATCTCCTCGGGCGATCGCCCGAGGAGGTGAGCGACCTGCTCGACGACGACGACGCGCACCAGGTCGGCGAGGTCCGCGGCGTCGATCGCACGCGTCTCGACGGGCCGGCGGTATACCACGATCGTGGGGTCGAGGCCCGGCTCGGCGGGGAAGTAGCGGCCGAGCGGCACGCCGCCGCGCTCCCACGGCGCGGGGTTGGACGGCGGGACGTCCTCGACGGCGAACTGGGTCCGGTGCAGCTGGGCACCCCAGCGCGACTCGAGGCGCTCTACGGCGGCCAGGACGTGATCCTCGAACACCTCCGCGCGCGTGCGGTAGGCGGGGAGGTTGTGCGGCATGATCGGCCCGCGCAGGCCACGGCCGCGACGGTCCCGCCGTCGGACGGCGAGCGGCTCGCCCGACCGCGCGTCGGTGCCGCGGAGCTCCCGGGGTGTGCGCACCCCTCCAGCCTAGGCGCGCGGGACGGCTACGGGGGAGGGCGCGCGGGGCAGGCGAGCAGCGCCCTTCCGGCGAGGTGGCGACCGAATGTCAGGGGCACTCGCTATCGTCCTGGGTGTGAAGTCCTTGCGCCCGTGTTCTCGTACCGCCTGCGGCAGTGCTGCCGTGGCCACGCTCACCTATGTCTACTCGGACTCCACCGCCGTGCTGGGCCCGCTCGCGACGTTCGCGGAGCCCCACTCGTACGACCTCTGCTCGTCCCATGCGGAGCGCCTGACGGCCCCGCGCGGCTGGGAGGTGGTGCGGCTGCTCACGGAGTTCCAGCCGGCCGAGCCGAGCCGTGACGACCTCCTCGCGCTCGCGGACGCAGTGCGCGAGGCGGGCCGGGCGCCTGCGGTCCCCGAACCCGAGACGGTGACGGGCGAGGTGGCGCGGCGGGGGCATCTGCGTGTGCTGCGCGGGGAAGGCAGCTAGTCGTGTCGCAATCAGGGGAGGGGCGCAAGCGTCGCAAGGCCGATCCGCCACCGGCGCTCGGTTCGTTGTCCCGACCGGCGGACGCTCCCGGGCCCGCTCCGCGTCGGTGCACGTCCTGCGGGTCGAGCGCCGTGACGCAGCTCGCGATGAACCTCACGGACGGCACCCCGGTGACCTTCATCTCGTGCCAGGCGTGCGAGCACCGCGCGTGGTTCGACGCCGAGGGCGCGGAGATCCCGATCGAGGACGTGCTCGCCCGCTCGAAGCGCACCTGATCGGGCTCGTACTCCACGCCGGACGTCCTGTGCACCGGCCTCCGGCCTGCGCCTAGGCTGTCCGAGTGACTTCGAGCCAGCCGACCGCGAACAGCGCCACCGTCGACCTCACAGGCCTCGTCAAGGCCTACGACGTGCGCGGGACCTACCCGGATCAGTTCTCCGTCCCGGTGGCCCGGGCGCTCGGGGCGGCCTTCGCGGACGTCGTGGTGCTCGCGGGCACCTCAGAACGCCCGGCGATCGTGATCGGCAACGACATGCGCCCGTCCGGCCCCGAGCTGGTCGACGCGTTCGCGCAGGGCGCGGCGGACCGCGGCGTGGACGTCGTGCTCATCGGCCTGTGCTCCACGGACGGGCTGTACCACGCGTCGGGCGTGCTGGACCTGCCGGGCGCGATGTTCACGGCGAGCCACAACCCGGCCGAGTACAACGGCATCAAGCTGTGCCGCGCGGGCGCACGCCCCGTGGGGGAGGCGACGGGTCTCGTGGAGGTGCGCACCACGGCGGAGCGGTACCTCGCGGAAGGCGTGCCGACGACGACGGACCGCGGGCAGATCACCCAGCGCGAGACCCTCACGGACTACGCGGTGTTCCTGCGTGACCTCGTGGACCTCACGGGCTCGCGCCCCCTCAAGGTGGTGGTCGACGCGGGCAACGGCATGGGCGGCCTGACCGTCCCCGCCGTGCTGGGCACCGAGGCGGGGCTCGAGGCGCTCCCGCTCGAGATCGTCCCCCTGTACTTCGAGCTCGACGGCACGTTCCCCAACCACGAGGCGAACCCGCTCGAGCCGGAGAACCTGCGCGACCTCCAGGCGGCCGTCGTCGAGCACGGCGCGGACCTGGGTCTCGCGTTCGACGGGGACGCGGACCGCTGCTTCGTGGTGGACGAGCGCGGCGAGCCCGTGAACCCGTCGGCCGTGACGGCGCTCGTGGGGCTGCGTGAGGTGGCGCGCGAGAAGGCCGAGGGTCGCGAGCCCACGATCATCCACAACCTCATCACCTCCCAGGTGGTGCCGGACCTCGTCCAGGCCGCAGGTGGCCGCACGGTCCGCACGCGCGTGGGCCACTCGTTCATCAAGGAGCAGATGGC
>JAAYZM010000005.1 GCA_012514835.1 Actinomycetales bacterium | reverse complement strand
TGCCCCGACGGCTGCCCCGCGTGCGTCCAGTCCCCCAAGTGCGGCAACGCCAACTCCCCGCTCGACAAGGCCGCAGCCGTCCGCCTCCTCACCACGGTCCTCACCCACGCCCCCCACTGAGCCCACCCCTCCCGCTGACTTCGGCAGTCCCCACCCACTTCGGTACGCGCACCTGCCGAAGTCAGCCGGGACTGCCGAAGTCAGCGACGTGGGCCGGGACGTTCGCGTGCGCTGAGATAGGCAGTTCCGGTGCCGGAACTGCCTATCTCAGCGGAGGTGGGGTGCGGGGCGGTCAGGGGGTGGCGGAGGGGCCGGCGCGGGCGGTGGCCGACGCCGGGCCCCATGGGGTACGGCGCGAGACGCGGACGACGACGACGGCGTCCCGCTGCGGCTCGCACGCCTCGAGGACTGCGCCGTTGCGCACCGCGACCTCGCGTGCTCGCTCGCACACCGCCGGACCGACCGACCCGGACAGATCACCGGAGGACTCGCCAGAGAGCACCAGCTCGAGGCCGAGCACGTCACCCGCCGCGAGCGCGGCGAGATCGGCCGCCGACTGGGCACCCGCTCGCGCCGTGACACCAGCACCGACTCCCGCGAGCACGAGGCCCACGAGCACCACCACCCCAGCGAGCGCGATCGCTAGGACAGTTCCCACGCCGTCGTCGCCGTGTGGCGCGGCCCAGCGATCCCGTCGCTCACGTCGCCTCTGCGGAGCGGGCACGTCCGCGCACCCGCTCACGGCTCGACCCAGGCGCTCGCGCTCGCGCCCACCTCGAACCCGGCGACCACACCCACCCGCACGCTCACCGTGACCCAGGGTGGCTCGCGCACCACGCCCACGTGCGAGCCGTCACCGGCGAGCCGCTGCGCAGCGGCCACGAGGGCGGCGTCGTCGTCCCCGATCGCCGCGAGCCGGGCGGCCGTCCGCGCGGCGTCGACGGCCCGCACCTGCGCCATCGACGCGGTTCCGAGCCCGAGGACGAGCAGGAGGACCACCACGACGGCGGGCAGAGCCACCGCGAGCTCCGCGGTGACGCTGCCCTCGTCGCGACGGCCCAGGCCCTCACGGGCGGGCGGCACGGCGATCATCCCGACAGCGCGCTGCGGATGATCGCCGAGATCGCCTCCCGGATCTCCGGGCTGCGCAGGATCACGGCCAGCAGGCCCGCGAACCCCGCGGCGGCGAGCGTGACGATCGCGTACTCGGCGGTCGCCATGCCCTCGTCGCCGCTCGGCAGCCAGCGCGACACCTCACCCTCGGGCGCCGCAGACGGCACCTCCGTGTCCCCCGTCTCGGGGTCCAGCTCCTCGGTACTCATGGTGTTCTCCTCTCGTGATGGAGCCACCACGGTGACGCGCATCGAGCCAGCGGGCCCCGGACAGCCCCGCGACCTGTGGATCGCGGTGCGCCGTCGCGCTCACTGCTCACCGAGCAGCCCCGCCCCGAGGGACAGCACGAGCGGCACGATCCCGAGCAGCGCGAAGGACGGCAGCAAGCACAGCCCGAGCGGCAGCACGAGTCGCACCCCGAGCCGCGCCGCCGCCTGGGTCGCGGCCTCGCGCCGTTCACGCCGGGCGCGGGTCGCGACGTGCCGCAGCACAGGCACGGGGGCAGCGCCGGTGTGCCACGCGTCGGCGAGCGCGCGCTCGAGCGGGGCGAGCCGCTCCGGCCGACCCGCCCACGCGGTGTGCCACCCGGCCCCGCGCGCGAGCCCAGCCCCCGCCCGGACGAGCGCTCGCCCGTCCTCACCACCCGCGGCCTGACCCACGGCCCCGAGCGCTCCCGGCACGGACGAGCCCGCCGCCACGGCGGCCACGAGCAGGTCCGCGAGCGCCGCGACGTCGAGCTCCGGCTCGGGGCCGACGGCGAGCACCTGGGCCACCGCGCGCCCTCGCCACACCGCGGCCGCGCACCCCGCGATCGCGAGAAGCACGAGCCCGTGCACCACCACCCCGCTCACGCTCGCCTCGCGGCACGCACGAGCAGGCGGGTCCAGGCCCGTCCCGCGGCGAGCAGGAGGACGCCGACGACGGCGCACACCGAGCCGATCCGCCCGTCGAGCGCGACCCCCAGCACGCCCGCCCCGAGGACGAGCCCGAGCAGGATCCCGCCCACGGGCAGCCAGACGAGCACCCGGGCGGTCGAGGCGGGCCCGGCGAGGGCGGCACGGCGCTCGGCCTCGGCGGCCTCGTCGTCGGCCACCCCGGCGGCAACCTCGTCGAGCACCTCGGCGAGCGGGGCACCCAGCTCGCGGGCCAGTCGCTCCGCTGCGTGCACGGTCGCGGCGGGGCCGTCGTCGGACACCTCGATCCCGCTCCATGCCCGGCCCGGGTCTGCCCCGGCCCGCAACCGCGCGGCGACGAGCGCGAGTGCCTCCCCCGCCGCGAGCCGGGTGGTCCGCTCGACGGGCGAGCGTTCGAGCGCGCGGACCCGCCGCCCGGCGACCGGGCTCATCCGCGACGCTCCGGGACCGTGCCCGCGGGAACCTCACCTGATGCCGCGGGCGGGAGCCCGGCACGCTGACCTGGAGAGGGCAATGCCACAGGCGCACCCGAGGCCGCACCCGCACGCGTGTCGACGAGCCCGAGCCGTTCGGCAAGCGCCTCCCACCCGGGCCCGAGGTGCACGGACCCGTCCGAGCCGAGCACGAGCGCGTCGATCACCTCGAGCTCCCCGCCGAACCCTCGGCGCACGGCGGCCACCTCGACGAGCCGGCGCACCGCGGCGTCGCGGCGCAGGTGAAGGACGGCGTCAAAGGCCGCCGCGGCCTGGGCGGCGACGGCAGCGCGGTCGAGCCCCGCGAGCGCACCCAACGCCTCGAGGCGCGCGGGCACCTGCCCCGCGGACCCGGCGTGCAGCGTGGCGCACCCGCCCTCGTGCCCCGTGGTGAGCGCGGCGAGCACCTCACGCAGCTCGGCCCCGCGCGCCTCACCGAGCACGATGCGGTCCGGGCGCATCCGCAGCGCGGCGCGCACGAGCTGGTCGAGACCCACGGCACCCACGCCCTCGACGTTGGCTCGCCGCGCCGCGAGGTGGACCACGTGCGGGTGAGCGGGCTCGAGCTCGACGGCCTCCTCCACCACCACGATCCGCTCGCGTGGGTCCACAAGCGCGAGCAGCGCGGCCAGCAAGGTGGTCTTGCCGGTTCCGGTCGCTCCCGTGACGAGCACGTTCGCGCGGCGGGACACGAGGGCGCGCAGCACGGGCTCGAGCGCGGGCGCGACGGTCCCCGCAGCGACGAGCTCGACGAGCGAGAACCCCGCCGGGCGCGGCACGCGCAGGCTGATCGCGGTGCACCCCGTCGCGAGCGGGGGCAGCACGGCGTGCAGGCGCACCCCACCGGGCAAGCGCGCGTCCGCGACGGGGCTCGCATCGTCGAGCCGCGCCCCGCCCGCCGCCGCGAGCCGCACCGCGAGCGCCCGCACCCGCGCCGCGTCCCCGAGGTCCACGCCCGTGCGCTCGAGCCCCGCGCCCCGGTCGAGCCACACGTCGCGCGGGCCGTTGACGAGCACGTCGGTCACCCCGGGCGTCTCGAGCAAGGGCAGCAACGGGCCCGCGAGCTCAAGAGACAACGAGGGCGACGGCTCGTCCGCGCGAGAGGCTGGCCCACGAGCTTCCGGGCCGACGGCGGTCACAGCTCCGCCGCCACGCGCGACGCGAGCCGCGCGAGCGCTCCCCGCGGCGGTGGCCCGAGCCCGTGTTCGAGCGCCGAGTCGAGCCGCCGGTCTGCACGCCCGGTGGCGACCACGGGCAGGTCGGCCACGTGCGCGAGCTCGAGGGCGCCGAGCCCGCCCGGTGCGGGACCACGCACCACGAGCCGCACGTCCCCGTGGCTGCCCGCGAGCTCATCACGCCAGCGCAGCACCCCGGCGGCGGCCCTGACATCGCGCGGCGTGACGATCAGCACGGTGTCCGCACCGGCCAGGAGGGCTGCGTCGTCGTCGGACGTCCCGACGTCGAGCACCACGGTGGCGCCCGTGCGCGCGAGCCCGGCCACCACCTCCCCGCGCACGGCCGCGCCGGGGAGGGGCAGGGCACGGTCGCGCGCGAGGACCCGCACCTCCGCCCACGCAGGCAGGTCCTCGCCCGCGACGGCCGCCCCGAGCGCAAGCTCCGCCCACCGCGGACCGGGCTCGTGCTCGAGGCCGAGCAGCACGTCGAGGCCAGGACCGGTCGCGAGGTCGACGAGCACCGCGTCCCGCCGTCGTCGGCCCCGCCCTCGCCGCCCCGCACGCTCGCGCGACACGACCTCTCGCGCGAGCGCTGCCGCGAAGCTCGACGCCCCCGCACCGCCGCGCGCACCCACCACCGCCACCGTCTGTCCGTTCACGCCGCCGATCCTCGCGCCGATCGCCGCGCGCCCGCCGGGCACGAGAGTTCACCTGTGGAACACCCCTGCGTCGGGGGTGGCGGTTAGGCTCGGCGCATGCGGGCAGCGGGGTCGTCAGAGCGGCGCGAGGACACGCCCCGGCCGCTGCGCCCTGCGAACGAGGAACAGCGCTCTGCGCCCGAGGAACACCTCTCTGCGACGGAAGAGCCACGCGCCGCCGCGTTCTTCGACCTCGACAAGACGATCATCGCCACGACATCGGCCACCGCGTTCTCGCGGCCGTTCCTCGCGGGCGGCCTCATCACGCGCGGGGACATGCTGCGCACCGCGTACGCGCAGTTCCTCTACCTCGTGGGCGGCGCGGACGCCGAGCAGACGGAGCGGCTGCGCGCGCGACTCTCCGCCGTGTCGACGGGCTGGGACGTGGACCAGGTGCGGGCGATCGTCTCGGAGACGCTCCACGAGCACATCGACCCGGTCGTGTACGCCGAGGCGGTCGAGCTCATCGGCGAGCACCACGCCGCGGGCCGGGACGTGGTGGTGGTCTCCGCGTCCGGCTCGGAGGTGGTCGAGCCGATCGCCGCGCTCATCGGCGCGGACCACGTGGTGGCGACCCGCCTCACGGTCGAGGACGGCCGCTACACCGGCAGCATCGACTTCTACTGCTACGGGGAGAACAAGGCGCTCGCGATGCGTGAGCTGGCCGAGCGGGAGAGCTACGACCTCGAAGCGAGCTACGCGTACTCCGACTCGATCACGGACGCCCCGATGCTCGAGGCCGTGGGCCGGTCCGTGGTGGTCAACCCCGACCGTGCGCTGCGCCGCCTCGCGGAGGAGCGCGGCTGGCAGGTGGCCCGGTTCACCCACCCGCAGCCCCTGTCCGAGCGCTTGCGACCCGTCGCCCCGGCGGCCGCCGTCGGCGGAGCGGCCCTCGCCCTCGGGGTGGGTGCGCTCGTGTGGCGAGCGGTGCGCAGGCGCCGCGGGGCGTAGGGCTTCGCTGTCCGACGGCGAGGGGTGGCCACCGCCCGCGCAGGGGACCTTGGACCCTGGGGAATCGTTGAAGTTCGGCGGATCAGGGCCTTCAGCGAAAGTTTCATCCTGAGGTCGCGCTCCCACCGGTTGCCCTTCCGCCTACCACCCGGTAACAATGGATCCACAACAGAATCGAGCAGCGGGAACCCACGCGCGATCAGTCCACGCATAGGACTTGCCGACCGGACCAGAGGTCCCCCACCGGCGCAAACCCCCAGTGCACGCTTGATAACCCGCTACCCGACCTGTTGTTGACGGCGCCCCCACCCCCTGGGGCGCCGTCCCCTTGTGTCACAGCGGCGCCGTCCCCTTGTGTCAGGGCGGCTCAGGCCGAGGGCTGGAGGAACATCCAGCGGTGGCCCTCCGGGTCCTCCGCGCGATACAGCCGCCCGAACGGGGACTCCTCGAGGCCGCCCAGGATGACGGCGCCGTGCTCACGGGCGCGCGCCAGGTGAGTCTCGGCGTCGGGCACCTCGACCAGCACCCCGTCGATCACGTAGGGCCACTCCTCGTGCCACCGGGCCGCGGCGTCGCAGTGCTCGCGGTGCGCGCGCGGCCCCTCGTAGTGCGGGTTGCCCGCGGCGAGCATGATGCGCCCGCCAAAGGCGTCGACCTCCCCGTGCTCGAGCCGACCGTCCTCGCCGAGCCACCGCTCGCGCTCGGCGAACCCGAACGCGGCGACCAGCCAGTCGAGCGCCGTCGGACCTTCCTCGTACGTCAGCATGGGCACCACTCCAGCCATGGCGCACCTCCTCCATCCGCATGCTTCCACCACGGGCGGTGGCGGGCGCGGCGAACGTCCCGCGCACCTCTCGTAGCCGGGGCATGATGAGCAGATGAGCTCAGCGCCGAGTGTCTCTTCGTCGATCACTGTCCGGATGGAGGTCCAGGCTCGCCCGACGGCGGTCTCGGAGCTGACCACCACGATCGAGCAGCTCGGGGGGATCGTCACGGCGCTCGACGTGCGCACGTCGGTCCACGAGCGCATCGGGGTGGACGTCACGTGCGCCACGCGGGGGGAGGAGCACGCGGGGCAGATCGTCGCGGCGCTACGGGACCTGACGGGTGTCACGGTGGAGCGGGTGTCTGATCGCACGTTCTTGCTGCACCTGGGCGGCAAGCTCTCGGTGGAGTCAAAGGTCCCGCTGCGCAACCGCGACGACCTGTCCATGGCCTACACCCCCGGCGTCGCCCGGGTCTGTGAGGCGATCGCGGCCCACCCCGAGGACGCACGCCGGTTGACGATCAAGCGCAACACGATCGCGGTGGTCACCGACGGCACCGCGGTGCTGGGCCTGGGCGACATCGGGCCACTCGCGTCGCTGCCCG
>JAAYZM010000004.1 GCA_012514835.1 Actinomycetales bacterium | reverse complement strand
GTCACGGACCGTGCTGCGCGCGCGACGCGCGCGTCACCGCTGTGCTCCGGCTCGTGGACGAGGTCGATGCGCAGGCCGCGTGGCGTGCGCCCCGAGACGGTCTCGACGCGTGCCTGGACGCCGTCGGCCCCGGGAGCGATCACGGGCTCAGACCCGAGCCGGGCCTTCGGGTCGTCGCTCGCGGCGACGCCGACCTCGTACCAGTCGCTCCACGCGCCGCCCTCTCGGACGCGCAGCGCGATCGAGGTGACCTCGTCGCTCGGGTCAGGCTCCCACGAGACTGCCGCGAGCGTGAACCGCTCGGTCCGGCTCGCGGGGCTCAGCGCCGCAAGGGTGCCTGCGAGGGCGTCGTCGTCGTGCTCGGTGTGCGTGAAGGCGGGGGCGGCCGCGACGGCGGCGCGCTGGCCCCCCTCGAGCGGGAGCGACCACGTGCGGGCGGGGCCGTCCGTGCTGCTCGAGGTCGCGAGCGAGGTGCGGGCGGTGGTCTGGGGAGCCGGGAGCGTCGACGCTGCTGCGGCGGGGAGCGGGCTCCCGGTCACGGCGACGACGAGTGCTAGCGCGGCGGGGAAGGTCCGTGCCATAGTCCACGACGCTAGCAACCGCCTGGTGATCTGCCCGGAATTTCTGGTGGCGCGCGCGCCGGTCGGTGCGGTTCGTCCCGGTCTGTCACAAGTCGAGGACAGCGGGTGCTGCCTCGCGCCACCGCTCGTGCCAGTGCCCGATCGGGGCGATGCCCACAGCGCGCAGCGCCTCGTGACCGAGCACGGAGAACGCAGGGCGCGGGGCCGGGCGCACGAACGCGTCGCTCGTCGTTGGGGTGACCCGCGCGGGGTCGAGGTCGAGGGCCGCGGCCACCGCGCGCGCGAAGCCGAACCATGTCGTCTCGCCGCTGCTCGTCGCGTGGTACGTGCCGGCCGGGGCGCGGGACGCGAGGCGCTCGACGAGCTGCGCGACGTCCCGTGTCCAGGTGGGCTGGCCGCGCTGGTCGTCGACGACGGCGACCTGCTCACGCTCGGCGAGCAGGCGTGCGATCGTGCGCGGGAAGCATGGTCCGTGCGCGCCGTACAGCCATGCGGTGCGCACCACGAGGTGGTCGGGGGCGTTCGCCCGCACGAGCTCCTCCCCCGCGGCCTTCGTGCGACCGTAGGCGCCCACGGGTCGGGTCGGGGCATCCTCGGCGTAGGGGGTCGAGGCGGCGCCGTCGAACACGTAGTCGGTCGAGACGTGGACCATACGCGCCCCGTGCGCGGCCGCGGCGGTCGCGACGTTGCCCGCGCCGACGGCGTTCACCGCGTGTGCCTCGGTCTCGTGGGACTCTGCGTCGTCGACCGCGGTCCACGCCGCGCAGTTGACGACGACGGCGTGCCCCGCGACCGCCTCGTGCACCGCGCTCGCATCGAGGACGTCGAGGTCCGTGCGTCCGAGCGCGGTCACCTCGTGGCCCGCCGCCCGCAGCACGTCCACGAGGTCCGTGCCGAGCATGCCGCGCGCGCCTGTGACGAGCCAGCTGGTCATGAAGGTCTCCCGGGTCGAGGTGACCGCCAGCCTAGTTCGCCGCGGCACGCTGACCGATGAGTCCCGATACGCTGGCCGCGGTCGAGTTGGTCG
>JAAYZM010000333.1 GCA_012514835.1 Actinomycetales bacterium | reverse complement strand
GGGATGCCCGCGACGCCCAGGCCCACGAGGGCGATCATCACGGTGAGGCCCGCGAACACGACCGCGGAACCCGCCGTACCGGTGGCACGCGCTGCGGCCTCGGGGACGGGTAGCCCCTCGGCGAGGAGCTCGCGGTAGCGCGAGACGATGAACAGGGCGTAGTCGATCCCGACGGCGAGGCCGAGCATGAGGGCGAGCATCGGTGTGGCGGTCGCGGTGGGGACCACGGCGGCCGCGACGAAGATGAGGCCCACGGAGATCGCGACGCCGATCAGGGCATTGAGGAGCGGCATGCCCGCGGCGACGAGCGAGCCGAGGGCGAGGACCAGCACGACGAGGGCGACGGCGACGCCGGTCGCCTCGGTCAGCGACATCTCCGGGAACTCGGCGCTGAAGAGCTGCCCGCCGAGCTTGGCCTGCGCGCCGTCGGGGAGCGCTGCGTCGAGCTCGACCGTGATGTCCTGAAGGGTGTCCTTCGTGGCCTCGGTCACGGTGGTCGAGGCGCCGTCGAGCTGGATCGTGATGATCCCCGCGCGGCCGTCGTCGCTCGTGGTGCCGGAGACGAGCTCGTCGAAGGGCGTGACCACGCCGGCGACCCCGTCGAGCTCGGAGAAGCGGGTCCCGGCGTCCTCGATCGCGGTGCGCACGTCGGGGTCCGCGACCTGCCTGCCCTCGGGTGCCACGACGATCACCTGGGCTGACGCGCCGCTGACCTGGGGGAATGTCGCGGTGAGCCGGTCGAGGGCGGCCTGCGACTCGGTGCCGGGGATCGACACGTCGTTGTCGAGCGTGCCGCCGATGCCGAGGAAGGCACCGCCGACCACGAGGAGGACGGCGAGCCAGACGCCGAACACGGCGCGGCGGGCAGCGACCGCGCGGTGGCCGAGCCGGTAGAGGAACGAGGACACCCAGGACTCCAGGACAGGAAAGGGGAGGGGACGGGGACGACGGCGTCCCGATACACGAGTGTATTCGAGGGTGGGCGTGTTCGATACACTTGTGTATCGAACGAGTGGGTGGCCTTGGTCACGGGCGCCCGCAGGAGAGGATGAGGTCGTGGAAGAGCAGGGCCCGGTGACGAACCGTCGTCGGCAGACGCAGGACCGTCTCCTCGACGCCGCATACGAGGTGCTCGCCCGCGACGGCCTCGACGGCGCTTCTGTCGAGGCGATCTGCGAGGCCGCCGGATTCACCCGGGGTGCGTTCTACTCGAACTTCGAGACCAAGACCGAGCTGTTCCTCGCACTCATCTCGCGCGAGCACGCAAGCCGCCTCGACGCCCTGCGGGCCGCCGTCCTCGCACTGCAGGAATCGCCGCTCGAGCCCCAGGGTGCGCTCGAGGGCGAGCTCTCGGCCGAGCAGGTCACCGACCTCGTCGAGCGCGTGCTCGGCAACCAGCCGTCCGAGCGCGACTGGTTCCTCATCTCGATGCAGTTCGAGCTCCTCGCCCTGCGCCAGCCTGAGGTCGCGCCACGGTTCCTCGAGTACGAGCGCCAGCTCGTGCGCGAGCTCGCCGCGGTGCTCGACGACGTGGCCGCCGCGCTCGGTCAGCGCTTCGTCATCGACACGCGCGAGGCGACCGCACTCCTCATGGCCGGGTACTCCGCCTCCGCGAAGCAAGCGCTCCTGCTCGGGGCGCCCGACCACGCCGTCGCGGTGCGCGAGCTCATCGGCGAGTGGCTCCCGGGGATCGTCTCGCGGCTCGTCGAGCCGGCTGGCGGTCGCTGACGAGATTTCCTCGTGTGGCGCCCGGGCCGGGCGCGGCACACTGTGCCCATGACCGGACCAGACACCTCCGACCGCGACTACCTGGACGACGCGGCGTCCCGCGCCGTCGGGTACGCCGCGACGGTGGCCGGACGTCGGGTGTTCCCCGACGCCCCGGCGCTCGCGGGGCTCGACGCGTTCGACGAGCCGCTGCCGGACGGACCGAGCGACCCGGCCGCCACGCTGCGCCTCCTGGACGAGGCGGGGAGCCCCGCCACCGTGGCGTCGGCCGGCCCGGACTACTACGGGTTCGTCACGGGCGGGACCCACCCGGCGGCGCTCGGCGCGGCGTGGCTCACGAGCGCGTGGGACCAGAACGCAGCGCTGCCCGTGATGTCACCCGTGACTGCTCACCTCCACACGGTGGTCCAGGGCTGGATGACCGAGCTGCTCGGTCTGCCGGGAGGCACCGAGCTCGCGTTCGTCACGGGCGCCACGATGGCGAACGCGGCAGCGCTCGCGGCGGCTCGGGACACCTTGCTCGCTCGCGAGGGGTGGGACGTGCAGGGTCGTGGGCTGTTCGGGGCCCCGGAGGTCGCCGTCGTCGTCGGGGAGCGGGTGCACACGACGCTGCTCAAGGCGCTCGGGCTCGTGGGGCTCGGGCGCGAGCGGGTGCACGTGGTGCCCGCGGACGCCGAGGGACGGATGCGCGCCGAGCTGTTGCCGGACCTGCTCGCCGGGCACGACGGACCGGTGATCGTGTGCGCGCAAGCGGGCGAGGTCAACACGGGAGCCTTCGACCCGTTCGAGGAGATCGCGGACTGGGCCGCCGAGCGCCGGGCGTGGCTCCACGTGGACGGGGCGTTCGGGCTGTGGGCGCTCGCCGACCCGAGCCGGGCGGGGCTCGTGCGCGGGCTCGACCGGGCCGACTCGTGGGCCACCGACGCGCACAAGTGGCTCAACGTCACGTACGACTCGGGGCTCGTGCTCGTGCGCGAGCCCGGCGCTCTGCGGAGGTCCTTCTACGCCGCCGCCGCGTACCTGCCCGCGGACGCCGACGGCGAGGTCGAGGCGATGCACCGCACCCCGCAGACGTCACAGCGGGCTCGCGTGGTGGAGGTCTGGGCCGTGCTGAGGACCTTGGGCCGGGAAGGTGTCGCTCGGCTCGTCGCGGACTCGAGCGACCACGCGCGGCTCCTCGCCGAGCCCTTGCGGTCCGGAGGGCTCGAGGTGCTCAACGAGGTGGTCCTCAACCAGGTGCTCGTGCGCGGCAAGGACGGGCCGACGACGACGGCGCTCCTCGCTGCCGTCCACGCCGACGGACGGCTGTGGTGCGGCCCGACCGTCTGGGACGGCGCACCCGCGATGCGCCTGTCCGTCTCGTCGTGGCGCACCACCGCCGAGGACGCCGCGCGCGCCGCCGACGTGGTGCTCGAGCTCGCCGGGAGGCTCCGGTCGGGCGAGTGACGTTCTCCCGGTGAGGGACTGCCGGCCACGAGCGTGCCCCCCGAGTTGCGGTCCGGTGCGCCCGGGCGGACCGTGAGACATGAGCGAGAACTCCTACACCATCGGCTACCTGATCGGCTCGCTCTCGCGGGAGTCGATCAACCGGCGCCTCGCGGGCGCGCTCATCCGGCTCGCCCCCGCGACGCTCACCTTCCGTGAGATCCCGATCGACGAGGTCTCCCTCTACTCGCGCGACCTCGACCCCGACTACCCGCCCGAGGCCCGGGCGCTCAAGTCGAGGGTCGAGGCGGTGGACGGGATCCTCTTCGTCACCCCTGAGTACAACCGCGACATCCCCGGGGCGCTCAAGAACGCGATCGACTGGGCGTCGCGCCCGTACGGCACCAACTCGTTCGCCCGCAAGCCCACGGCCGTCATCGGAGCCTCGGTCGGCAAGATCGGCACCGCAGTGGCGCAGCAGAACCTGCGCTCGGTGCTCAGCTACCTCGACGCGCCCCAGATGAACGCCCCCGAGGCGTACATCGAGTTCACCGAGGGGCTCGTCGACGACGACGGCCGGGTCACCGTGCCCGAGACCGAGGAGTTCTTGCGGACGTTCATGGCCGAGTTCGCCGTGTTCGTCGAGCGGGTGCTCACGGTTCTTCCGCAACGAGACTGAGTACGCGCTCGCCCAGGGCACGCATCCGAGCGAGCGCCACTCCGGTCCCCGCGTGATCCGTCGGCTCCCAGCGTGCGATGGCTGCGTACGCGACGGTACTGCCCTGCCCTTCGGACTTGAGCTGCCCGACGACGAGCCCCGCGTCGGCCCGCACGCCGAGGTCCGTCCCGGTCTTGTGGGCGAGCCTGCCGAGGGGGCCGTCCTCGGGCCGGTGCGCGAGCGGGTCCAGGTCGAACGCGGCGGCCACCATCGACAGGTCTGCGCCGCCGCTCAGCCACCCGAGCACCGAGTCGCTCGCTGCAGGGGAGAGAAGCTCGCCTCGGTGGAGCCGCGCGAAGAGCTGCGCGAGCGCTCGCGAGCTCGCTGTCGCGAGACAGGGCGGGTCCCCGGGGCCGCGGTGGTCGCGCACCCTGTCGTGGAGGTGGACTTCGCCGAGCCCGAGCCGCTGGGCCGTCGCGGTCACCGCGTCGAGCCCGAGGTGTCGCACGAGCACGTTCGTCGCGAGGTTGTCGCTCATCGTCCCGACCAGGGTGCACAGGTCTCGCACGGTCAGGGCATCGACGTCGAGGTGCTGCCAGACCCCGGAGTCCGCCACGAGGTCCTCGTCGCGGCGCTCGAGCTGGAGCCCGGGGTCGAGCGAGCCGTCGTCGAGCCGCCGCGCGGTTTCGAGCAGCACGAGCAGCTTGCCAACGCTCGCGCACGGCAGCACGAGGTGTCCGTCGTCGTCGTGGAGCACCGCGCCCGAGTCTGCGTCGAGCACGCACGCCGACCACGTCATCCGCATGGCCCCGATGCTATGTGCCGGACGCCCCAGCGACCCTGTTCGCTCAGGGCGAACACGCCAGGATGGAAGAATCCCCGCCATGGCCAAGCTCTACTTCCGTTACGGGGCGATGAACTCCGGCAAGTCCACCGCCCTGCTGCAGGCC
>JAAYZM010000038.1 GCA_012514835.1 Actinomycetales bacterium | reverse complement strand
CTCGAGGAGATCGCCCTCAACGACGAGTACTTCATCTCGCGCAAGCTCTACCCGAACGTCGACTTCTACACGGGCCTGATCTACAAGGCGATGGGCTTCTCCGAGTCGATGTTCACGCCGCTGTTCGTGCTCGGGCGCATGCCTGGGTGGATCGCCCAGTGGCGCGAGATGATGCTCGACCCGCAGACCAAGATCGGCCGCCCGCGCCAGGTCTACACGGGCGCGACCGAGCGCGACTACACGCCGCTCGACGCTCGCTAGCGAACACCTTCACCGCAGCGGTACGAAGCGGTACGCGCCCACGTCGCGCGTCCGCAGCGCGTCGCCGTGCCGGTCCACCACGAGGAGCCGTCGCCGCACGGGGATCACCATGCGGCCGTGGTCGGTGAGCTGGGCGACCAGCTCGGTGGGCACGTGGCGGGCCTCGGCGGAGACGAGGATGCGCCGGTAGGGCGCGCCGTCGGGCCACCCGAGCACGCCGGGGGTGGCCTGCTCGATGCGGGCGGCGGACACGTCGAGGCCGTGGGTCGCGGCGGCGACGAGGTGGGCGCGTCCGAGCGTCACGAGGGCGGGCTCGAGCTCGACTCCGACGACGGCGCCCCCGGGGCCCACGAGCGTCGCGAGGAGCGCCGTGGTCCACCCCGACCCGGACCCGAGGTCGAGAACCCGCTCACCGGGCTGGCGTCGAGGTGCGTGAGCAGGTGGGCCACCGTGGTGGGCTGGGAGCACGTGGCCCCGTGCCCGATCCGCAGGGGCACGTCCTCTCCCGCACGGCTCGCCACGGTGGGCGGCAGGAACCAGGCTCGCCGCACGCGCGCCATGGTGTCGGCGACGAGCGGCGTGGTCATGCCCCCATCGTGGCCCGTCGGGGCGAGCCCCGCAGTTCAGCGATGCGGCCCGGCCGCGCAGCGCGGCTCAGCCGTGCAGGGTGACGCGCACGAGGCCGGGTGCGGGCGGGGCGTCGTCCTGCCCGACGGCGGCCCACGCGGCGTCTGTGACGCCCCAGCGGCTGTCCGCCACGGTGACCTCGGCGATGTTGAGCGGGGCGGAGAGCGCGACGGCCCACTGCCCCACGGCCCATGCGAGCCGTTCGACCCCTTCGCCGCCCGCGCCCGCGAGGACGCTCGCGTCGATGGTGACGCTCGCCGGGCCCTCGCCGTCGGCCACCTCGACGCCCACGTCCCCGAGGTCGCGCTCGACGCGCTCGATCAGCGCCGTGGTCGAGCCTGCCCCGGGCTCGTGCACCACGCACGTCATGGTGGCCGGGGAGTGGCCGGTGAGCGCAGAGGCCCACGCGCGGGACATCGGCTCGTGCTGGGCGTAGGCGTCGGGGAACGCGGAGCGCTGCACGGTCTGGGCCGCGACGGTGATCTCCATCTGCTCGTAGCCGTCCACCTGGCCGAGCGCCTCGAGGAACGCGTCCGTCGAGTAGACGGGGTCCATGATCTCTTCCTCGCTGCCCCAGCCTTGTGAGGGGCGCTGCTGGAACAGGCCGAGCGAGTCGCGGTCGCCGTAGTCGAGGTTGCGCAGCGAGGACTCCTGCATCGCGGTAGCGATCGCGATGGTCGCGGCGCGCGCGGGCATGCCGCGGCGCAAGGTGCTCGCGACCAGGAGCGCGGCGTGGTCGGCCTGCTCGTGGCTCAGGGCGAAGCGCACGCCGTCGTTCGTCGCGGTGCACTGCTCCTTGGCACGCGGCTCGGCGTCGAGGGAGCGCAGGAACGTCACGACGCCCCACACGGCGCCCGCCCCGAGCGCGACGACGGCGAGGAGCGCGACGGCTCCGCGGGTCAGGGCTCGGATCACGTTTCCGAGGGTACGGCTCCTGCGGGCCTGGTCCCGGTACGCCACATGAAGATCG
>JAAYZM010000332.1 GCA_012514835.1 Actinomycetales bacterium | reverse complement strand
TGGTCGAGCGTGTCCTGGGCGACTGCCGCCTGCGCGCCAACCACGCGCCACGGCGGGTCTCCTGCCGGGGCGACCTCGACCCGCTCGATGCGCCATCGCGTGCTCACCCGGGTCACGCTACGAGGGGGCACGTGGCGCGCGCACGCTTTATACGGGTTCGAGCGGCTCGTGCGGGAGCTCGGGGAGCGTCACGGTCACGGTGTCGCCAGTGCGCACCACGCCACCGACCTCGACCACCGACATCACCCCGGTGCGCCGGATGATCTCGCCCGCTTCGTCGCGCGTCACGGCCAGCTTGAGCAACCCGGCGCGGAAGTCGTTGATCTGCTGGCACGGGTTGCGCAGCCCCGTGACACGCACGATGGCGTCCGAGCCGAGCCGCAGGAGCGTCCCGCGCGGCAGGTCGAGCAGGTCGACGCCGCTCGTCAGGACGTTCTCACCCAGGTCGCCGGGACCGAGCTCGTAGCCGTGCTCGCGCGCGAGCTCGTGGAACTCGCGGTGGATGAGGTGGACCTGGCGCAGGTTCGGCGTCGTCGGGTCCTTCGCCACGCGCGAGCGGTGCTTGACCGTCGGCCCGGCGTGCGCGTCGCCGACGACCCCGTGCCCCGCGACGAGCTCGATCGACTCTCCCGCCACCTTCGAGAACCGGTGCGTCGAGTCCTTGGCCACGCCGATGACGACGGCGTTCGCGGGCTGGGTCATGGCGCGATTCTTGCAGCCGTGAACGGTGTCAGGCACCAGAATTTCCAGCTCGCCAGGTCCGTGGCGATCGGCTCATGGGGGGCGGCGGCACGTGCGTGACTCAGTGCCTGGAGCGTCGACCCTGAGAGTGCCTACTCTCGGCAATCTCCGCGCAGCGACGTTCCCAGTGCGGCAGGACGTCGTCGATGCTCGCGACCCCTTCGACGGTGAGCTCGGGTCGAGCGGCGTCGAGGAGCGAGTCGAGCCGCGTCGTCGTGCGCCCGTCGCGCGTGCGGACCCAGCACGTCCACGTGAGCCGGTCCTCGAGCTCCACCGTGAGGTCGAGGAGCCGCTGGCTGCCGAGCGCGGACGCGGCGAGAAGGTCGTCCTGGCCGTGCGAGGCCTGGCGGATGTTCCAGTCGAGCTCGGCGGTCCGTCCGGTCGCAACCTCGTCCTCAGCCGGCAGCGACGCGAGTGGGTGCGTGGGCGTGAGCGCGAACGGGTCGTCGGCGGGGGCGAGGTCGAACCAGAGGCCCGCCGCGACGACCTCGACGAACTCGTCGTGAAGCTGGAGCACGAGGTGGTCGTGCGTGTCCTCGAGGGGGTACTGGTAGACGTCCTGCTCGTAGCGGTGCCGTTCGGCGAGCCACGGGGAGTCGAGGACGCGGAACACCCACGACGTCGCGTCCCCGCCCTGTGTCGCGTAGGGGAGCACCTCGCCCCGGCTCACCCGGATCGAGTCGAGCCCTTCGAAGGTCACCCTGCCGACCTCGCTCGTGCCGTCGACCTCGACGAGGACGGCCGTCCGGACCCGACCCGTGCCGTCGAGCGTGTTCCAGGCGACCCGGCACCCGGACTCGGGGTCGGCGGCGAGCGGAACGGGGACGGCAACGGCGCTGAGCATGGCGGCAGTGAATCACGGGCGAGCGGGGCGCGGGAGCGTGAGGTCGGGGCGGGCGGCGGCGACGATGGCGCGTCCGATCTCGCTCAGCGTGGCGGTCTGCGCCGCGTCGAGGTTGTCGAACACGAGCCGGTGTACCTCGGCGGCGTGGCCCGGGGCGGTCGCGACGACCTTGTCCCAGCCCGCATCCGTGAGGATCGCGAGGGTCGCGCGGCCGTCGTCGGGATCGGGTCCGCGGCGTACCCAGCCGCGCTCCTCGAGACGGGTCACCACGCGGGACAGGTGGGACAGGTGCATGTTGGCGACAGGCGCGATGTCGCTGAGGCGTGCGGAGCGCTCAGGGCTCATCGAGAGCCACGCGAGCACCTGATACTCGACGAGAGTCAGGTCCGCGTCGTGGCGCAGCTGCGCGTCGAGGGTGGTGGGGAGCCACACCGTGGTGGCGAGCAGGGCGATCCACGCGTCGCGCTGGGCGGGCGTCAGCCAGCGGGGCGGGGTCGCCTCGGGGCCCGACGTCGGCCCGCCTGCCGCCGTCGGCCCCGCTCCCTGAACCTCGTCGTGTCCCATGCCCCGAGGTTACTTGACACGGGAAGCAATTGGGAGTGTAGTTGCGGCGCAAATAGTTGCCGCGGCAACTAAATCATCCCCGGCGCACGCGACCGGGCCGCACCCGGAGGTACCCGTGAACATCGCCCTGTGGATCGTCCAGATCATCCTCGCCCTCGCCTTCCTCGCGGCCGGCGTGATGAAGGCCACGCAGCCGCTCGAGAAGCTCGCCCAGAACATGGGCTGGGTGAACGACTTCTCGCCGGCGTTCGTGCGGTTCATCGGCGTGGCGGAGGTGCTCGGGGCGATCGGCCTCGTGGCGCCGCTCGCGCTCGACATCGCCCCCGTGCTGACCCCCGTCGCCGCGACCGCCTTGGCCGTGACCATGGTGGGCGCCGCCGTGGTCCACGCGCGCCGCAAGGAGAGCCCCATGATCATGCCGAACCTCGTCCTCGCCGCAGCCTGCGCGTTCGTGGCGGTAGGCCGTTTCGCGGCCTGAGTCAAGAGGCGGACCCGACGTCGACGAGCCACGCTCGACCTGCTCGACCTGCTCGACCTGCTCGACCTGCTCGAGCGGCTCGTGGGGGAGCTCGGGCAGGGTCATGGCGCGATTCTGTTACTCGCGCCTGATGTCGACGGCGAGCGGGGCGCCTGGCTCGTCGGCCCACCGCCACCTGTCGACGCCGCACGCGGGGCAGTGCGCCACCTGGCGGACCCGCCCCTCGTGCTCCGGTGCGGTGTCCGGTCCCCACGCCGTGCGCGTTGACCAGCGCATGGGTCCCGCACAGTGCGGACACGCCTCCCGCTCGGCGACCGGCACCCGGTCCGCGCGCGTGGCGCGCACGGCGCGCGGGTCACCGGCCTGCTCGCGTTCAGCCGCGCGAATCCAGGTCATCAGATCAGGTGCCGCGAGCTTCGGGGCGCCAAGGTCCTCCTCGGACCACGCCTGAACGCGTGGGTCCTCACCCTCGGTCGTGTCGAGGAACCAGATGGCGTAGCCCCCGTGAATCATGACGACGACGGCGGAGGGTGGCAGGACGTGCGCGAGCCCATGCTCCTCGAGCAGCTCGACGGCACCGGCTCGGGCGCCGAGCACCTGCGGGAATGCGACGTCGCTCCCGCCGAACAGTCCGCCCATGTCGCGACCCATGGTGCGAAGCATCCGCCGGTAGGAGCCGGGGAGTCGTACGCCCTGGTCCGCCTCGACCTGGGCAAGCTCGTCCGGGTCGCACCCTCGTGCTTCGAGTCGCGCCGCGACCTCGTCGAACCCGTCTGTCACGACGGCGATGGTGTCAGGTAGACGAGGCGCGGCGCCAACTGGTCCGGGGCGCACGGCCAGCCGCGCGTGACGAAGACCACCTGTCGATTCGGTGGGGTCGAGCTGGGGCTCGCGAGGCCTGTGATCACTGGTCGCGAGGGGCGCCGCGAACGGCGGAGTCAAGAGCCGACCGGGTGAAAACCACACGCGTGTGACACAAGGTCTAGTGGCCGCTTGACTATGGCACCCCCAGGTGTAGTGTCTACATGCATGCGGCAGAGGGACCGCACAATCAGGACGAAGCGGGAGTGGACGATGACGATCACGGTCTACAGCAAGCCGGCATGTGTGCAGTGCAACGCCACCTACCGAGCCCTCGACAAGGCCGGGTACGAGTACACGATCGTCGACATCTCGCTCGACGAGGGCGCTCGCGACGAGG
>JAAYZM010000331.1 GCA_012514835.1 Actinomycetales bacterium | reverse complement strand
TCGCGCTGTACAACAAGCACGGGTACTCGCACGAGTTCGACCAGCGCACGGGCGACCTCACGTACGCCTACCTGCGCAAGATCATCGGCGAGACGGCCTGACGGGCCGCCCACCAGCCGACCCCGCTCAATCCCGCTACATCTCGGTACCCATCGAGCCCTTGCATCTATAACGCCAGAGTTATAGATTGCGAAGCATGCACGCTCTCGACGTCCTCGGAGACCCCGTCCGCCGTCGGCTGCTCGAGCTCTTCGCGGCTCGCGAGCAGGCCGCCGGCGAGGCCTCCGGCGTGGTCGAGCGCGAGTTCGGCATCAGCCAGCCCGCGGTCGCCCGTCACCTGCGCGTCCTGCGCGAGTCGGGCTTCCTGACCCGCCGCGCCGAGGGCCGCACGCGCATCTACGCCGTGGACCCCGCGGCGCTCGACGAGCTCGAGGGTGCCGTGGCCCGCTATCGCACGTTGTGGAACCAGCGCCTCGACGCGCTGGGCACCGAGATCGCCCGCGGCAAGCACGCCGCCAGCACCCACAGCGCCGCCAGCACCCGTCCACCCGAGGAGCAGCCATGACCACGCCCACCCCGCTCGGCACCGTCACCCGCCGCGGTGACCGTTTCGACCTGTCCTTCGAGCGCGTCTACGCGACCACGCCCGAGGACGTCTGGGAGGCGGTGACGGTCGCGGACCGGCTCGCCCGCTGGATGGCCCCGTACCGCGGCGAGCTGCGGCTCGGCGGCCGCTGGGAAGCGCTCGAGAGCGACGGCGAGGTGTTCTCGTGGGGCGTCGTCACGGCGTGCGAGCCGCCACACAGCTACACGACCACGTGGGAGTACGAGGGGGAGGACCGGTCGACCGTCACGGTCACGGTCGACGAGCACCCCGAGGGTGCTCGACTCACGCTCGTCCACGCGGCGATCGTGGACCAGGGGTACGGGGCGGGCTGGCAGGCGTACCTCGAACAGCTCGACGACGCGCTCGGCGTCGCACCGTCCGCCGTCGTCGACCGGCACCGCGCCGCGGGGATCGCGTGGGACGCGCGCTACACCGAGCTCGTCGAGCCCTGGCGGCCGCTCTTCCGGTGACGCGGCTGGTTAGGCTCGCTGCATGGGCGAGCTGCTGCACACCGCGCGCGTGGGCGACGCGGACGAGACGGTCGTGTTCCTGCACGGGCTCTTCGGCCAGGGCAAGAACTTCCAGACCATCGCGCGCGGGCTCGAGCCTGAGCACGGCTCGCTCCTGGTGGACCTGCCCAACCACGGCGAGTCCGCGTGGACGGACCGCGTCGACTACGCGCAGATGGCCGACGCCGTCGCGGAGACGATCCGCGCGCAGGTCAGGGGGGCGGGGGCCGACGACGGCTCCCCGGGCGGCTCGATCACCCCGGTGCACGTCGTCGGACACTCGATGGGTGGCAAGGTGGCGATGCTCCTCGCGCTGCGCCATCCCGAGCTCGTGGCGCGGCTCGTGGTGGTGGACATCTCCCCGGCGGGGGCAAACGGGACGGGGGAGTTCGAGCACCTGCTCGGCGCGCTCGCGACGCTCGACCTCGAGGCCCTGACGAGCCGCGCGGACGCAGACGCGGCGCTCACGGAGCTGATCCCGAACCGCACGGTGCGCGGCTTCTTGCTGCAGAACCTGCGCCGCGAGGGCGACGGCTGGCGCTGGCGGGCCAACCTGGACCTGCTGCGCGCGTCGCTCGACGTGATCGCGGGGTTCCCGGGCACGCGGCGCGCGAGCTTCGACGGGCCCGTGCTGTGGGTCGCGGGGGACCGCTCGGACTACGTGCGTCCCGAGCACGCGCCCACCATGCGAGCCCTGTTCCCGCGCGTGCGTCAGCTCACCGTGAAGGGCTCGGGCCACTGGGTGCACTCCGAGCAGCCGGACGTGTTCATCCAGGCGCTGCGTGTGTTCCTCGGGCAGGGCTGAGGACGGCCGCGCGAGGGCGTCGTCGTCGGCCCTGGAATGCCCCACCCGAAAGGCGCCCCGTCTTGCTACCCTGAACCCCGTCGCAACTGGCGCAACGGGTGGGGTACCACCGGGGAGCGGCACAAGAAGACTTCGGGTCGGACGCCTGGGCCCAGTGGTCGCCACACGAGCGGTGTGGGTGGCCTTGCGCGTGCGAGGTCGGTCCACCGCGCCGACCCGCAAGGAGACGCCATGAGTGCCGACATCCTCAACACCCCCCTGGCCGAGCTCGACCCGGAGATCGCGGCCGTCCTCGACGGTGAGCTCGCCCGCCAGCAGGGCACGCTCGAGATGATCGCGAGCGAGAACTTCGTGCCGCTCGCCGTCCTGCAGTCGCAGGGCTCCGTGCTGACCAACAAGTACGCCGAGGGCTACCCGGGCCGCCGCTACTACGGTGGCTGCGAGCAGGTGGACATCGCGGAGACCATCGCGATCGAGCGGGCCAAGTCCCTGTTCGGCGCGGAGTTCGCGAACGTCCAGCCGCACTCCGGCGCGACGGCCAACGCCGCGGTGCTGCACGCGATCGCGCGGCCCGGCGACACGATCCTGGGCCTCGCCCTCGACCAGGGCGGTCACCTCACGCACGGCATGAAGATCAACTTCTCGGGCCGCCTGTACGACATCGTGGCGTACGGCGTGGACCCCGAGACGTCCCTCGTGGACATGGCCGAGGTGCGCCGCCTCGCGCTCGAGCACAAGCCGAAGGTCATCATCGCGGGCTGGTCCGCCTACCCGCGCCAGCTCGACTTCGCCGCCTTCCGCGAGATCGCCGACGAGGTCGGCGCGTACCTGTGGGTCGACATGGCGCACTTCGCGGGCCTCGTCGCCGCGGGCGTGCACCCGAGCCCCGTGCCGCACGCGCACGTCGTCTCCTCGACGGTCCACAAGACGATCGGCGGCCCGCGCTCGGGCTTCATCCTCACCAACGACGCCGAGATCGCGAAGAAGATCAACTCCGCCGTGTTCCCGGGCCAGCAGGGCGGCCCGCTCATGCACGTCATCGCGGCGAAGGCCACGGCGTTCAAGGTCGCCGCCTCGCCCGAGTTCCGCGACCGCCAGGAGCGCACCGTGCGCGGTGCCGCGATCGTGGCCGAGCGGCTCACGCAGCCCGACGTCGCGGCCGCCGGCATCACCGTCCGCTCGGGCGGCACCGACGTGCACCTCGTGCTCGTGGACCTGCGCGACGCGGCGATCGACGGCAAGCAGGCCGAGGACCTCCTGCACGCGTCCGGCATCACCGTGAACCGCAACGCCGTCCCGAACGACCCGCGCCCGCCCATGGTCACCTCGGGCCTGCGCATCGGCACGCCCGCGCTCGCGACGCGCGGCTTCGGGGACGCCGAGTTCACGGAGGTCGCGGACATCATCGCCACGGCCCTCGTGGCTGGCGAGGACGCGGACGTCGAGGCGCTCAAGGCCCGCGTGGCC
The DNA here is from genome assembly GCA_012514835.1 of Actinomycetales bacterium. Classification (GTDB taxonomy): domain Bacteria; phylum Actinomycetota; class Actinomycetes; order Actinomycetales; family Cellulomonadaceae; genus JAAYZM01. The sequence goes on along the minus strand of JAAYZM010000331.1, from coordinate 1,499 downwards.
GTCCTCACCGAGGCGTTCCCGCTGTACCCCGGCCTGAAGCAGCACTGAGCCATGACGGCACAGATCCTCGACGGCACCGCGACGGCCGCCGCGATCAAGGGCGAGCTCGTGGCCCGGGTCGCGGCGCTCGCCGAGCGCGGCATCACTCCCGGCCTCGGGACTCTCCTCGTGGGAGAGGATGGCGCGTCGCGCTCCTACGTCACCGGCAAGCACCGCGACTGCGCCGAGGTGGGCGTCGCGTCCATCTCCGTCGAGCTGCCCGCCACGGCCACCCAGGCCGAGATCGAGGCGGCGGTGCGCCAGCTCAACGAGGACCCGGCTGTGACCGGGTTCATCGTCCAGCTGCCGCTCCCGAAGGGCATCGACGAGAACGCCGTGCTCGAGCTCATCGACCCGGACAAGGACGCCGACGGGCTGCACCCCACGAACCTCGGTCGCCTCGTGCTCGGCGTCGACCCCGCCCACGCCGTCGCGGCGCCCCTGCCATGCACGCCCGCGGGGATCGTCGAGCTGCTCACGCGGCACGGCGTGGCGATCGCGGGGGCGCACGTCACCGTGGTGGGCCGCGGGATCACGGTGGGTCGCCCGCTCGGGCTGCTGCTGACCCGCAAGGGCATCGACGCGACGGTCACGCTCACCCACTCGCGCACCCCCGACCTGGCCGCGGAGGTGTCCCGCGCGGACATCGTGGTGGCCGCCGTCGGGCAGCCGCACCTCATCAAGGCCGAGTGGATCAAGCCCGGCGCCGCCGTGCTCGACGTGGGTGTCACCCGCGTCGGGACCACGGAGACGGGCCGCGCGCGGCTCGCAGGCGACATCGACCCGGGCGTGCGCGACGTGGCCGGCTGGCTCTCGCCCAACCCCGGTGGTGTGGGCCCCATGACGCGGGCGATGCTCGTGGCCAACGTCGTGGAGACGGCCGAGCGCCTCGCAGGCTGAGAAGTTTCGCCGACGACGGCGTCCCCGGGGTGATCAGGCCCGCGAGGGCGCCGTCGTCGTCGGCGGTTCGCTCTTGCCTGTCGAGGGGTGTCGGCGGCAGGTGGTTGGATAGGCGGGTGCTGAAGATCGCAACCGTGAACGTGAATGGAATCCGCGCCGCGTGGCGCAAGGGCATGCCCGAGTGGCTCGAGGAGCGCCAGCCGGACATCGTGCTGCTGCAAGAGGTGCGCGCTCCTGACGAGCTCATGAGCGACTTCTTTGACACCTCTGTCTGGGACCTCGCCCACCAGGCGAGCGAGTTCAAGGGGCGCGCGGGTGTCGCGATCGCCTCGAAGCTGCCGATGAGCGCGGTGCGCATCGGGCTCGGCGCGGGGGAGCCCACCAACTCGGGTCGCTGGGTCGAGGCTGACCTCGAGCTGCCCGGCGGCGGCACCCTCACCGTGGTGTCGGTCTACATCCACTCCGGTGACGTGGGCACGCAGAAGCAGGTCGACAAGTACGCCTTCCTCGATCTCATGACCGCGCGCCTTGCCGAGCTCGCCGCCTCGGGCGAGAAGGTC
>JAAYZM010000330.1 GCA_012514835.1 Actinomycetales bacterium | reverse complement strand
GCGCCCGTGATGGCGCCGAGGATCTCCTCGTGCGTGACCGCGTCGGTGCTGAACGAGCCGTTGTTGCGCCCGTGGCGCAGCACCTCGATGCGGTCCGCGACGGCGCGCACGTCATTCATGTTGTGCGAGATGAGCACCACGCCCAGCCCGAGGTCCCGCAACCGCTCGATGTAGGTGAGGACCTCCGCGGTGTGGGCGATCGACAGGGCCGACGTCGGCTCGTCGAGCACCACGAGCCGCGGTGACCCGATCAGGGTGCGCGCGATCGCGACGGACTGCCGCTGGCCGCCCGAGAGGTTCTTCACGGGCGTGCGCACCGAGGGGATGCGGCTCGTGAGGTCCCGCAGGATGCCGCGCGCGACGTTCTCCATGCGCGAGTCGTCGATCCCGAGCCCCGCACGCAGCTCGCGCCCTAGGAAGATGTTCGAGGTCACGTCGAGGTTCTCGCACAGCGCGAGGTCCTGGAACACCGTGGCGATCCCGAGCGCGTGGGCCGCGGACGGGCTCGAGATGCTCACGGCCTCGCCGTCCATCTCCGTGAAGCCCGCGTCCGGAGTGAGCACGCCCGCGATGACCTTGGCGAGCGTCGACTTGCCCGCGGCGTTGTCCCCGACGAGCGCGACCACCTCGTGGGCGCGCACCTCGAGGTCGACGTCGACGAGTGCCTCGACGGCGTTGAACCGCTTCGTGATGCCGCGCAGCGACAGCAACGGCGCCTTGCCGCGTGCGTTCATCGCCACTCACCTACTCCCCGTCGGGCACGTGATACGTGCAGTGAAGCCCCCAGACCGTGATGCGTCAAGGAGCCCCACCCCCCGAGAAGTCGCTCGACTCGACCGCGAGCAGCACCGCGCCGAGCACCTCGGCGCGCTGCCCCAGCTCCGCGGGCACCACCTCGAGCGGGGCGATCTGGTTGAGCAGGACCCGACGCCGGACCGCCTCGCGCAAAGGGCCGAGCAAGACTTCCCCGGTCTCGGCGAGCTCTCCGCCGACGACGATGCACTGGGGATTGACCGCCATGCCGAGCCCCGCCACGACCGCCCCGATCTGTGCGCCCGCGTCCGCGATGACCTGACTGCACCCCGGGTCGCCGTCGATCGCGAGCTGGATGACGTCCCGCAGCGCGACGCTCCCGAGGTTGGCGCGCAACGGCTCGAGTAGCGCCTGCGCCCCCACGATCGTGTCGAGGCACCCACGCGAGCCGCACCGGCAGATGTCCCCCGCGGGGTCCACCTGGACGTGGCCGATCTCCCCCGCGGTCCCCGCGAAGCCCCGGTGCACGCGGCCCGAGATGACGATGCCCGCGCCCACGCCGTGCGAAGCACGCACGAAGATCGAGTCGCGATACTCCTTGGCCGCACCGATCACCGACTCCGCGAGCGCCCCGAGGTTCGCGTCGTTGTCCACGAACACGGGACGCCCCAGCCGCTTGTGGAGCACATGACCGAGGTGCACCTCGTCCCAGCCGCGCATGATCCCGCGCACCGAGACCATGCCCGTGCTCGAGTCGACGGGCGCGGGCAGCCCCACCCCGATCGCGACGACGTCCTCGAGGTCCGCCCCGACCCGTTCGAGCATGTCCACGGCGAGCAGGGCGGCCCGGTCGAGGGACGTGTCGACCCGGTGCTCGGGCGGGAGCGGGAGCGACTGCTCGGCGAGGACGTCGTACGCGAAGTCGCTCAGCGCGACCCGCAGGTGACGGTGCCCGATCTGCACGCCCACCGCGAGACCCACCCGCTTGGCGAGGGTGACGAGCTGGGCACGGCGGCCGGAGCGCGTCGTCGTCGTCGTCTCGACCACGCCCGCCGCGAGCAGCTCGCGCACGAGCGTCGAGACCGTGGCGGTCGACAGCCCGGTCGCCGCGGCAAGCTCGACCTGGGTGAGCCCGCCGTAGCGCCGGACGGTGTCGACAACGAGGGACCGGTTCGCCTCCCGCAACGAGGACAGCGAGCCGGAGGTCGCCGCACGCTCGCTCACGCGGTCAGCCTAGCCACGCGGTAGGGCCGCGAAGCCTTCCGGGCCCTATCTCCCGCCCGCGCGTCGCTTGTTCACGAGGTCGAACGCGACGGCGGCGAGGAGCACGAGGCCCTTGATCGCCTGCTGCCACGCCGAGTCGACCGTCATGATCGACAGACCCATGTTGAGCACGCCCATGATGAGCGCGCCCACGATGGCCCCGGAGATCCGGCCGATGCCACCCGTGACCGCGGCACCACCGATGAAGCACGCGGCGATCGCGTCGAGCTCGTACATGTTTCCCGCTGCGGCGACTCCCGCACCGGCGCGCGACGTGGTGATGATCGCGGCGATCGACGCGAGGATCCCCATGTGGACGAAGATCCAGAAGTCGACGCGCTTGGTGTTGACACCGGAGAGCCCGGCCGCGAGGCGGTTGCCACCGATCGCGTAGATGTGCCGGCCGAACACCGTGCGACCCATCACGAACGAGTAGGCCACGACGAGCACCCCGATGATGATCAGGACGATCGGCGTGCCTCCCGCGGACAGCGAGAGCACGAGGGCGAGCGCGGCGATGCTCGCCGCGATGATCACGAGCTTCGCGACGAACAGGCCGATGGCCTCCGTCTGCAGCTCGTGCTTGCGCAGCGAGGCGCGCGCCCGCAGCTGGGACAGGAGCATCGCCACGATCGCGATGCCACCGATGGCCAGCGTCACGACGTCGGCCCTGTCGGCGAAGCCGAGGAAGTTGGGCAGGTAGCCGTTGGCGATCCGGATGAAGCCCTGCGGGAGGCCAGCAACGGTCTCGCCGACCAGCACGATCGCCAGACCGCGGAACAGCAGCATGCCCGCGAGCGTCACGATGAACGCGGGTATCCCGACGTACGCGACCCAGAACCCCTGCCACATCCCGACGAGCACACCGACGGCGAGACCCACGAGGATCGCCACCGGCCAGTCGAGGTGCAGGTCCCGCATCGCGAGGGCGACGATGCCACCGACGAACGCGACCACGGACCCGACCGACAGGTCGATGTGACCGGCGACGATCACCATGACCATGCCGATCGCGAGGATCATGACGTACGCGTTCTGCTGGAACAGCGCCGCGACGTTGTTGGACTGCAGCAGCTTGCCCTGGGTGAGCACCTGGAACAGGATCACGATCGCGATGAGCGCACCGAAGATCCCGTACTGGCGCATGTTCCCGCCCACCGCACCGAAGCGGCGACCGATCGACTCGCGCGCCGTCTCGGGGGGAAGGATCGTCTCGGTGGTCATCGCGTGGCCCCGTCCTTGCTGATCGTGTCCGTCATGTAGTGCATGAGGTGCTCCTGGCTCGCATTCTCGCGCGCCACCTCGCCCGTGAGGCGGCCTTCGCTGATCGCATAGATCCGGTCGCACAGCCCGATGAGCTCGGGCAGCTCGGACGAGATGACGATGACGCCCTTGCCCGAGTCCGCGATCCGGTTGATGGTCTGGTAGATCTCGTACTTCGCGCCCACGTCGATGCCGCGCGTGGGCTCGTCGAGGATGAGCACGTCCGGATCCGCGTAGATCCACTTGCTCAGCACGACCTTCTGCTGGTTGCCGCCCGAGAGCTTGCCCACGAGGGCCTCGACGTCTGGCGTCTTGATCCCGAGCTCCTTGCGGTACTCCTCGGCGACCTTGGTCTCCGCGTTGTGGTCCACCACGCCGCCGCGCGCGAGCTTGTGCAGCGCGGCCCCGGAGATGTTGCGCCGGATCGACTCGATGAGGTTGAGGCCGTAGCGCTTGCGGTCCTCCGTGGCGTACGCGATGCCGTGACGGATCGCGTGACCCACCGTCTTGAGCTCGACCCGCTTGCCGTCCTTGAAGACCTTGCCGCTGATGCGCGTGCCGTAGGACCGCCCGAAGACGCTCATCGCGAGCTCGGTGCGACCGGCACCCATGAGGCCCGCGAGACCCACGATCTCGCCGCGGCGGACGTTGAGGGAGACGCCGTCGACCACCTTGCGCTCCTGGTCGATCGGGTGGTGCACGGTCCAGTCCTCGATCCGCAGCACCTCCTCGCCGATCTGGGGCGTGTGGGGCGGGAACCGGTTCTCGAGGGGGCGGCCCACCATCGCGCGGATGATGTGCTCCTGGGAGACCTTGCCCTCGCGCATGTCGAGGGTCTCGATGGTGCGCCCGTCACGGATCACCGTGGTGGTGTCCGCGATCGCCTCGATCTCGCCCAGCTTGTGGCTGATGATGATGCTCGTGATGCCCTGCCCCTGCAGGGAGCGGATGAGGTCGAGCAGGTGCTCGGAGTCCTCGTCGTTGAGCGCCGCGGTGGGCTCGTCGAGGATGAGGAGCTTGACGCGCTTCGAGAGGGCCTTGGCGATCTCGACGAGCTGCTGCTTGCCGACGCCGATGTCCGCGACCTTCGTGTCGGGGGCCTCGCTCAGACCGACGCGGGCGAGCAGCTTGGCCGCCTCGGAGTTGGTCTTGTGCCAGTTGACGACGCCGCGGCTCGCCTGCTCGTTGCCGAGGAAGATGTTCTCCGCGATCGACAGGAACGGCGAGAGCGCGAGCTCTTGGTGGATGATGACGATCCCGCGCTCCTCGGAGTCGCGGATGTGGCGGAACGACGCGGTCTCGTCCTCGAAGAGGATCTCGCCCTCGTAGGTGCCGTGCGGGTACACGCCCGACAGGACCTTCATGAGGGTCGACTTGCCGGCGCCGTTCTCGCCGCAGATGGCGTGCACCTCGCCCCGACGCACGCTCAGCGTGACGTCATCGAGGGCGACGACGCCCGGGAATCGCTTGGTGATGTCCCGCATCTCCAAGATGTGGCCGTGCTCCATGGTTCCTCGCAGCTCTGAGAGGGTCGTTGGCACTGTAGTACCGGCGGCGCGGCCGTCACCGGCGGGACGCCCCAGAGCCGTCCCGCCGGTGACGCGTTCATCACCGCGTGGTGCGCAGTGTCACAGACCGAGGTCCTCGGCCGTGTAGAACTCGGACCCGACGAGGATCTCCTCGACCGTGTCCTTGACCACGACGATCGGGTCGAGCAGGTAGCTCGGGACCACCTTGACGCCGTTGTTGTACGTCTCGGTGTCGTTGACCTCGACCTCTTCGCCGGCGGCGAGGGACTTGATCATCTCCGCGACGCGGTCACCGAGGTCACGGGTGTCCTTCCACACGGACATGGACTGCTTGCCCGCGAGGATGTTGAGGACGTTCGCCTGGTCGGCGTCCTGGCCGGTCAGGATGGGCCAGTCGTCACCGGGCGTGTAGCCGGCGCCGTCGAGCGCCTGGGCGATGCCGAGCGCGAGCGAGTCGTTCGGGGAGAGGACGACGTCGACCTTCTCGCCACCGGCGTAGAACGAGTTGAGGCGGGTCTGCATCTCGGACTGAGCCGTCTCCGACTTCCAGCCCTGGATGCCGATCGTGGCCCAGTCGTCGTTGCTCGCGGGAGCCTTGCCCGACGGCGTGACGAGCTTGCCCTCGTCGATGTACGGCTTGAGGACGTCCCACGCGCCGGCGAAGAAGAACTTCGCGTTGTTGTCGTCCGGCGAGCCGGCGAACGGCTCGAGGTTGAACGGGCCGGCCTGGTTGGCGAGGTCGAGCTGATCGACGATGAACTCACCCTGGAACGTGCCGACGCGGTAGTTGTCGAACGTCGCGTAGAAGTCGACGTTCTCCGTGTCGTTGATCAGGCGGTCGTACGCGATGACGGTGATGTCGTTGTCCGCCGCCTGCTGGAGCACGGGGCCGAGCGCCGTGCCGTCGATCGACGCGACGACGAGGACGTCGACACCCGCGTTGACCATGTTCTGCAGCTGGCTGATCTGGACGTCGACCTTGTTCTCTGCGTACTGCAGGGAGGTCTCGAAGCCAGCGTCCTTGAGGAGCGCCTCGAGGTGCGCGCCGTCACGGTTCCAGCGCTCGAGCTCCTTGGTGGGCATCGCGATGCCCACGGAGGCGACCTCGGCAGCGGGCTCCTCGGGAGCGTCGCTGGTCTCGCTCGTGGTGCCGTCGGTCGGCTCAGGAGTGCTGCCGCCGCCGCGCTCGCTGCTGCAGGCGGCGAGGCCACCCACGAGCAGTGCGGCCGTGGCAAAGCCCGCAGCCGCCTTCTTCAGTGTCGAAGACATCGTTGTCCGCTCCTTGTTCGCGTGGTCGACGCCGGCGGACGGAGGGGCTGCATCGCCCCGTCGCCCGGCCCGGTACGCCCCCTTCGGCGTGCTGGGTGACCCGGCGGTCGTATGTGTCGCTTGCATTCAAGGTCCTAACGCAAGGTGGGCGCAAGGGCCGTTACCAAACCGTGTCCAAGACGTTCTGAGGCCAGGTCCGCCCGAAATGCCCCCCTGTGCGTTCGCACCTCAAACTCAGGCGCGCAGAACGGGTGGCGCACGTCACACCGTGCGCCACCCGTTCGCCTCGCTCGCACCGCGGAGCAGCGGCAGCTCACACCGCGAAGCGGCACCACCCCCGCGGCGGCTTCGGGTGATGGCCCCCGTGGCCTCCGCGCTGCGCGTCCACGAACACCGCGACCGTCCGCGCGGGCACGCTCGCGGTCCCGGCAGCAGCGTCCCAGCGTGACCCCTTGACCACGGCGTCCGAACCCTTGGCCTGGACGCTCGAGAGCGCGTACCGCTCCCCCACGAGCCCGTCGACGGGCACCGTGACGGCCTCGGGCGAGGCGTTGAAGACGACGAGAACGCCGTCGACCTTGCGGTCCACGTCCCGCCCCACCGTGTCGTCCACGTGCATCACGACGACGCCGGGCTGCGCGTCCGGCCCGGAGCCCGGGAACGTCACCTTCTCCTCGATGAGCTCGGCGGAGCCGAGCCGGAACAGGTCGGTCGAGAACCGCAGGCGCAGCAGGTCCTGCGCGTTCGCGGTCGCCTTCCGGATGTCCGACGACGACGGAGCGAGCGCGGCATCGGCCAGCAGCGGCTGCTGGAACGGCCACTTGGCCTCGTTGTCCCCCGCAGGAGGAAGTCCCCGGCCGAACCCGTTGGTGGCCTTGCTGAAGTCCAGCACGTTGAACCAGTCGCCCGAGTTGTAGGAGTTCCGGTCGAGCGACTTGGACCGCAGCAGGTCCGCGCCGGCGTGCCAGAACGAGGGCGTCTGGGACAACGCCGTGGTCGCGAGGGACACGGTGTTCATGCGCACCCGGTCCGCCATGGACGTGTCCGTGGGCAGCTTGAGGGTCAACGAGTCGAAGAGCGTCTCGTTGTCGTGCGCGTCGACGTACGTGATCACCTCGTCGGGCGAGTCGGCGTAGCCCGCGGGCTGGCCGTTGTAGTCGAGCTCGGCGCCGGAACGCACCTCGCCGTCCGCCGCGAGGAACGAGAACTCGCGCAGGTTGCCCGCGAGCCCGAGCCGCACGAGGTCCGCGGCGTGCTGGACCCGACCGAGCTGGTCCGCCTCGCTGCCGTTGACGGGCGCGCCGTTCGGGTCGGTGTACCCCCCGGAGCCGAAGCCCTGGATGCGCGGGTCCTCGTCGAAGGGCCCACCACCGCGTACGGCGTCGCGCAGCCTGTCGGAGAACGTCCCGATCCCCGTGCCCCCGAGCTGGCCCTGCGTGGCCTGCTCGAAGCGCGCGTTGTCCGCGACCTCGCCGAAGTTCCAGCTCTCGCCGTACAGGTAGACCTTCGAGCCGTCCACCCCCTCCTTGCGCTCGGTCAAGGCGTCGAGCGCCGCTCGCACGGCCGCCATGTTCGCGGTCGAGTGGTGCCCCATGAGGTCGAAGCGGAACCCGTCCACCTTGTAGTCGCGGGCCCACGTGACCACGGAGTCCACCATGAGCTTTTCCATCATGGTGTGCTCGGTCGCGAGGTTCTGGCAGCACGTCGAGGTCTCGACCGTGCCCGTCGCGGAGAGCCGGTGGTAGTACCCGGGCACCACGCGGTCGAGCACGGACTTGGCGTCCTGCCCCGAGGCGGCCGTGTGGTTGAACACCTGGTCCAGCACCACCTGCAGGCCCGTCGCGTGCAGCGCGCCCACCATGGTGCGGAACTCGGCCACCCGCGCCCCGCCGTCGGCGTCCACCGCGTACGAACCCTCGGGCGTGGTGAAGTGCCACGGGTCGTAGCCCCAGTTGAAGCCGTCCAGGTCGCGGACCGGCTCGATGCACGCCTGCTGCTCGGGCGAGTCCGGCGCGAAGGACGCGAGGTCGCAGTCGGGCTCGGCGTGCG
>JAAYZM010000329.1 GCA_012514835.1 Actinomycetales bacterium | reverse complement strand
TCGCGCTCGCCCAGGTCGTCACCGCCGAGGCCGGGGGCGTCGACCTCGGGACTCTCTTCGTCGACGAGGGCTTCGGGACCCTCGACCCCCACGTCCTCGAAGCCGTGCTCTCCCAGCTCGGCACCCTCCACGCCGAGGGCCGCACCGTCGGGATCATCTCCCACGTCGCCGAGCTCAAGGACGCGATCGCCGAACGCATCGAGGTCCGCAAGACCACCCAGGGCCCCAGCACGCTCCGCGTCGTCGCTTAGGAGCGCGCCGAAACTGCTGTCTGGCGCGTCGTTACGATCGCCTCATGCACTCTTGCATCGTCGATCCCGGACCTGGCGCCCCGACGCCGGTATGTCGATGAGTGACCGCGCTCGAGCGGCGGGGCCGACGAAGAAGGGCTCGTGAGCCAGCGAGCTCCGGCTCACGGATGCATCGCAGAGCTGTTCTCGTTGGTCCTCCACGCCTGGGATTGGTCTTGGTCGGGGTCGTGGCCATGCTCGCCATCGCGTTCGTGTGCGTCGTAGTTCCAGTGAGCGATAGCGGAGGCGTGCGAGACGCGTGGTCGCCCTTTGGCCGGTACATGGTCTTCTTCTGGGCCGTCTGGGCACTGGTCACCGCGGTGATCTCGTCGCGAATCACGATCCGCACGGTGCGGGGTAGCGAGCACTTCTCGACGGCCTATCAACAGTCAGCACTCCAGGTCTGGTTCACCAGCACGAGGTTCGAGGAGGTCGCATCCCGCATCCGAGAGTGGTCGCTTGCGCGGCCCGAGGAGCTGCGTCGTTCTGAAGGGTCTCCGGCTCGAGAACGCGACCGCGATACCACCGTGGTGCTCCGCAAGCTGGTGTGGCTCGGATGGCCACTTGGTCTTGCCGTCAGTCAGCTGATCGCCGTCGGGGTGTGGCTGGCGAGCCCCTGGCTCTATACCGTTGTGCTTGGAGCGCCGTAGGTCAGGTCACGGCTCGGCGCAACGCGTCCAGCCGAGGCTCGAGGGCATCGGCCATCAACGTCAGCTCGCGCTCAGTGATGCGGTTCGCCAGTGCCGCTTGCCGCCACCGGCTCGCTGCGTCGATCACGTTCGCGATGCGCAGGCGGGCGTCGTCGGGAGTCAGCCCGCACGCTGGGGCGAGTACGAGGAGGCCGTCGGGCTCGTCCGCGACCCCGACGGCCCCCGCGATCGACGTGCGGCGAGGTGCTGCCAGGTCAGGGTTCACGTTGACGTCGAACGCCGGGCTGAGCCGCCACCCTCCCCGAGCGACAAGAAACCCGTGATTCCGGAGGTGGTCGTCAGTGTTGCCGAGCGCGACGCTCAGCGCGACCCGATCGAAAAGCTCGTTCCGGTCGTGCCTCGCGGCAGCGGACACCTCGGCGAGCCGCTCGGCGAGGTCGAAGTAGTCGTGATCTTCGCCGTCGGCTGCGTCAAGCATCGTCATGGCGCTCACGAAACCGATGCGTCCTTCCTTGGCGCGGTCGAAACGACGCAGCAGGAGGACGTGACGGTCGTCGACCCGAACGAGCCGGTGATCGGGAGTGGTGATCCCGGCTGACTGCGCCACATCGAGCGCCGTCGCCTCCCATGCCATCACGTTCCACTCGTCCGAACCGTGCGGGAACTTCGCGATGCCGAGCCCGCCGTCATCCAGCCGCACGGCTGCTTTCGGGCGTGCACCACCGAGCGACCCCGTCCCGGCGTCGAGCAGCGTCTTGATGGCGCTCTTGCCTCGTCCGTCCTCGGTCGCGGCGTCGCTGGCACGCAGCAGTGCGGGTAGTGCGATGGTGCGGGGGACCTCGGCGTGGGGTCCGAGGAAGGTGTCTGTCCCTGGGAGTCGGAACCGCAGAGCACCTTGACGGGTGGCGTCGCTGACGCCGAGCAGGAAGTCGACGTCGTCGAGCGATCTCGGGAGGCGCCCCTCTGCTCGGGCGTTCTCGCGTTCGAGTCGCGTCACGAGGTTGCGTCCCCAACGGTCCGGAGCGGCGTCCGCGAAAGAGCCGAAGAGTCCTTGCCTGTGCTGAGCGCCGCTGACCAGCGCGAGCTGCGGATCGATGCTCTGTGCATCAGGGCGGGCGAGATAGGTCTGCGCGTAGGTGAACGTCGTGGACACCCGGCCGCGGGTCCGCGTGAAGTAAGCCGAGCCGGCGGAGACGATTTCACCGCGGTCCTCGACATGGACCTCGATCTCGGTCATCGCACACGCTTCCGGTTCAGCTCACCGGCGCGGGCACGGCCGATGTCAGTGCGCAGTGGATCAAGGGAGTCCGTCAGGGAGTCCACGACGCCGAGGGCTCTCGCGACGCGCAGCACCACATCGAATCCCACGGTGGGGTGACCGCTCTCGAGCTTGCGGAGCGTCCCGCGGGCGATCTGTGCGCGGTCGGCGACTTGCTCTGCGGTGAGCCCGAGGATCAACCGCCACCCGCGCAGATGTTCGCCGACGGCTTGGGCAGCCTGGGCGGCCTTGACGTCTTCCATGAGTGTCATGGTAAAGGTCAATCCCGTGACCGTAAAGGTAATTACCGGTCAGGCTGCTGATCGTTCGAGCCGATTGAGGTGTTTCGGTGTCGTCGATCCGCCTACGGCTCGGTGTCGTCGTGGGCCACGACGCGGGACAGCTCGATCACCCCGCCGGGCAGCTCCCAGTAGTGCAGGCGCCGGGCTGACGGGGTCTCCCGCTGGAGGGCCGCCCGCCACGCCACGGCGCCGTCCTCGCGCGTGACGTACGGGGCGTTGCCCGCTTCCTTGGTGCGCAAGCGGTGCAGGTCCCGCCCGGGCAGGTCCTTGGCCAGCCCGGTCAGCACCTCGACCACCACGGCGGCGACCTTGTCCCGGCTCACCCCCTCGATCCCGTCGAGCGAGGAGAGGAATCTCGGCCCCACGCGCCACTCGCCGGGCAGAGGCCGCTCCGCCTTGTCCGACGCCGGGATCCGCTCCGCCCACGCGACGTACACCTCGAACCGCAACTGCTCCTCAACGTCGAGAAACGCGGGCACGGCGTCCGGCACGAACTCGGTCCGCCCACCCCGGGCCGAACGCCGATCCGCCGTCCGGGCGTCGCGCTCCTTGTTGAGCTGCTGCGTCTGGTTGCGCAGCCGGGTCCGCATCGCCTGCAGCTCTTCGTCCGCCGCGGCGAGCCGGGCCTCGAGGTCGCGCGCCCGCTGGGTCGCCTCGTCGCGCTCGCGCTCGCTCGCCTGGAGCCGGTCACTCTCCCGGCTCAGCGCCGCGCGCAGGGCGTCGACCGTGAGGCTCAGGGTCCGGGCGGCCCCGCGGGCTGCGCGCTCGGGGACGCTCGCCCGCTCGGGCTCGGGCTCGCCTTCACCCTCAACAACAGCCCCGGGAGCCACACCCACGCCGGGAGCCACACCGACCCCGGGAACGCCGTCGTCGGCCCTGCCCTCCACCCACCCCACGGGCGGCGCAGGCAGCGTGAGCCACGGCGGCCCCCACGGCAGCAGGCTCGGCGCGGGGACCACGGGGTCGTCGTCGTCCACGTCGTCGAGGCGCAGCTGCGGCAGGCCGTGCTCGATCCACGCGACGCGCGCCGCGACCACCTCGCCCACGGAGAAGAGGGAGCGCAGCGAGTCGGCCGGGTTGGAGGTGACGCGTTCGCGCGGCACGGTGCGCGCGAGCGTGGGGTGGAGCAGCACCCGCACCTCGTCGTCGGCCACGTCCTCGACGCGCACGGGCACCACGTCCCCGCGCGCGAGGCTCGCGACGGCCACGGGCGTCGCGACGAGGGAGTCGCGCAGGTCGAGGAGGCGCGAGTCGGGGTCGTGGCGGCCCTCGACACGCTGTCCGACGGCGACGATCCCCTCGATCGGCACGCCCGCGACCGTGAGCTCGGCCATGACGGACGCCATCTGGCCGTCGTCGAGCGACACGAGGGCGCGCGAGGGGGCCACGAGCTGGGCGACCGTGCCCCACGCGGTGCGGTGCTCGGGGGCGGGCGGCACGTCGGCGCGCTCGCGGCCCACCACGGCGAGGGCGTCCGAGACGAGCTGGCGCGTGGCCGTCTCGGTGTCCTCGGCGGAGTAGGCGCGAGTGAGCGGGGCGAGGTGCGGCGCGAGGGTCCACGCGGCGCCCACGGGGTAGACGCGACCGGCACCGCCGTACACCTGCGAGCCGTCCGGCAGGCGGCGCGAGAGCCCCCACGCGGCGTCCTGGCTCGCGAGCACCACCACGTCCGCGAGCTCACCCACCTCACGCGCGACGCGCTCGGCGTCGATGTGCGAGCTCTCGTGGTCGCGCGGGACGCTGAGCACCACCACGGGCCGCTCGCGCTCCTCGGAGAGCAGCTCGCGCGCGAGCGCCTGGGCGTCCGAAGAGGTCTGGACGAGCCTCGGCGTGGGTTCCGCGGGCGCGCCGACGTCAGCCTTGCGGCGGTGTCGTCGACGTGACGGCAACGGTCCCCCTCTCCGGTCTGTGGGGACATTCTCACCCGAATGCGACGCTCCGGTCATCGCGAGGTAGGTTCGAGGGCGTGTCGCGTCGAGCCGTGGTGATCGGGGTGGTCGTGGTGGCGGTCCTCGCGGGCGGCGCCGTGGCCGTCGACGCCGTGGCGCGCGACCGGGTCGAGGCGCGGATTGCCGCCGAGGTCGCGGCGGGCTTCGGCCTCGAGTCGGAGCCCGACGTCGAGATCGCGGGGACCACGTTCCTTCCGCAGGTGCTCGGCGGCTCCGTCGAGACCGTGCGGGTGTCCGCCGACGCCGCGACGATCGGGACCCTGCCCATGGAGGAGGTCACGGTGACACTCACAGGTGTCTCCGCGCGCGAGCCCTACGTCGCGGACGCGGTGGACTTCACGGGGCTCGTCCCCCTCGCGGCGGCGCAGGAGCAGGTGCCTGAAGAGCTCGAGCTGCGCATCGAGGACGGCGCGGTGCTCGTGGGTGCGTCCGTCCTGGGGCTGCCGCTCGAGGTGACCGCGACGCCCGTCGCGGACGGCCGGGCGGTCGTGGCGCGCGTCGACGCGTTGAGCCTCGGTGGGCTGACCGTCCAGGTCACGGACCTGCCCGAGTCGGTCGCTCAGACGATCGACGGGATCCGCGTCCCCATCGACGGCCTCCCCGAGTCCATGACCCTCACGTCCGTCACGGCCACCGAGGCGGGCTTCCAGGTCGAGGCGACCGGCACCGAGGTGGCTCTCACCAGCTCGTGAGGCCTGCGCCGAACGGGAAGAGGGCCGGGCGCGTGTCGTCGTAGTTGACGGGGTTCGGGTCGCCGGGGCGCGGCCAGGACATCGGGAGGGTCCCGGAGGGGTCGACGGCGCCCACGAGGACGTCGACGACGCCGGCCCCCTCGGTGCCCGGCAACCACGCGGCGACCACGGCACCGGCCCAGCGTTCCGCTCCGTGCAGGTCGAGCGGCCGCCCCGAGACCACCACCACGACCGTGGGGATACCCGACTGCTCCAGGGCGTCGAGCACCGCGAGGTCGCCGTCGGGCAGCGTCACGCCGTCGGGCCGGTCGCCCTCGAACTCGGCGTACGCCTTCTCGCCCACCACGGCGATCGCCACGTCCACGTCCGCGTCGAGGGTCGTGGCCATGTCCAGCGCGGTGGGGGCGTGCACGACGGCGGCCTGCCCGAGCTCGGCACGCAGCGCGGCGAGGATGGATGTGCCGCCGGGGACCGGTCCGCTCACGCCCTGCCACGTGAGGGTCCACCCGCCGGACTGCGCACCCACGTCGTCGGCGTTCGAGCCGGTGACGACCACGCGCGTGCCGGGCGCGATCGGGAGCACGCCGTCGTTGGTGAGCAGCACCTGCGAGCGGGCGACGGCCTCGCGTGCGAGGGCCCGGTGCTCCGCGGAGCCGATCTGGTCCGCGAGCTCGCGGTCCGCGAAAGGCCGCTCAAAGAGGCCCAGCTCGAACTTGGCCGTGAGCACCCGGGACACGGCGTCGTCCACGCGGCTCATCGGGACCAGCCCCGTGTCGATCGCCTCCGTGAGCAGCGACACGAACAGCTCGACGTCGTTCGGCACCATGAACATGTCGATGCCCGCGTTCGCGGCCGCCGCGACCTCCTCGAGCGTGAACCCGGGCGCGCCGTCGATCTGGTCGATGCCCGCCCAGTCCGAGACCACGAAGCCCTCGAACCCGAGCTCGCCCTTGAGCACGTCGGTGAGCAGGTACTCGTGCGCGTGCAGCTTCTCGCCGTTCCAGCTCGAGAAGGACACCATGATCGAGCCGACGCCGCGCTCGATCGCGGCCTCGAACGGCGCAATGTGCAGGCGGCGCAGCTCGTCCTCGCTCAGGGTCGCGTCGCCCTGGTCCTTCCCGCCGTCGGTGGCGCCGTCGCCCACGAAGTGCTTGGCCGTCGCGAGCACGGACGCCCGCTCCGCACCGAGCCGCTCGCCCTGGTAGCCCGTCACGGCGCTCGCCATCGCGGACACGACGTCGGGGTGCTCGGAGAAGGACTCGTAGGTGCGCCCCCAGCGGTCGTCGCGCGCGGTGCACAGGCACGGCGCGAAGGTCCACGTCGGTCCCGTCGCGGCCACCTCGACGGCCGTCGCGCGGGCGATCCGCTCCACGAGGTCCGGGTCGCGCGTGGCCCCGAGCCCGATGTTGTGCGGGAAGATCGTGGCCCCCGCGAGGTTGTTGTGCCCGTGCACGGCGTCCACGCCATAGATGATCGGGATGCCCAGCAGCGTGGCGGTCGCGCCCTGCTGGTACGCGTCGTACATGTCCGCCCACGCCTCGGCCGTGTTGGGCTGCGGCGTCGAGCCCCCGCCCGAGAGCACCGAGCCGATCCGTAGCGCGCCCACGTCCCCGGGGCTCGCCTGGCCGCGCTCGGCCTGCGTCATCTGGCCCACCTTGTCCGCGACGTCCATGCGCGCGAGCAGGTCCGTCACGCGCTCGGCCGTGGGCGTCGATGGGTCGCGGTAGGGGGCGCCGTCCGTCGAGGGCAAGCGCCCGCCGGCACCGAACGAGTCCGACGGCGATCCCCCGGGGGACCCGGTCGCCGACGTGTCTGCCGTCGGCCCACCGTTCGCCGTCGGCCCCGGACTCCCGCCGCCCGCCGTACACCCGGCTGCGAGCGCGACCATGGCGACTGCGGCGAACCCCGCCACTCGTGCCCGCCCTGCGCCACGCCGCCCGGCCATCCGCGTGCCTCTCCCCATCCCCATGCCCCCATCCCACCACTTCGGCCCGTGCGCGCGGGCCGGTTCGCCCACCCGTTGGTCATCGTGCGGACTTGGTGCCCTGTGAGGGCACCAACCCCACACATAGGCATCAAGCTGGGGCAGCTTCGTGGTGCATCGTCACGGAAGGTGGGGCGCATGTGACTGGTGTGACTGGTGTGACTCGCACGAGTGCTCATCCGCCCCACCGGCCACAGGTTCCGTGACGATGCACCGTGCCCCCGGCTGGGCTGGCCGGCGGGTCGGCCTGGGATAGTGGGGGGCGTGGACACCGAGCAGCCGAGCGCGCGCGACATCCGGCGGTGGCGCGGCTACCTGGCGGACGAGCGCGCCGAGGCGAAGGTCTACCGCGAGTTCGCGGCCCGGCGCACGGGTGAGGAGCGCGAGATCTTCCTCGCGCTCGCGGAGGCTGAGGGGCGGCACGAGGCGCACTGGCTCGCTCTGCTCGGTGACCAGGTGGGCAAGCCTCGGCCCGGCTCGCTGCAGACGCGCATCCTCGCGTGGCTGGCCCGGCACTTCGGCTCGGTGTTCGTGCTCGCGCTCGCGCAGCAGGCCGAGGCCCGGTCGTCCTATGCGGCGGACGCGGACGCGACGGCGGCGATGGCGGCGGACGAGCTCACCCACCAGGAGGTGGTCCGCACGCTCGCCGTACGCGGCCGCAACAAGCTCTCGGGTTCCTTGCGCGCGGCGGTGTTCGGCGCGAACGACGGTCTGGTGAGCAACCTCGCGCTCATTGCGGGCATCGGCGCCACGGGCGTGGACCCGCACATCGTGCTTCTCACGGGCATCTCGGGGCTGCTCGCGGGGGCGCTGTCGATGGCCGCGGGCGAGTACGTGTCGGTCTCCTCGCAACGCGAACTCCTCGCGGCGTCCGCCCCGGACCCGGCGGCGATCGAGGCGCGCGCGGACCTCGACCTCGACGCGAACGAACTGGCCCTCGTCTACCGGGCGCGAGGCCTCGACGCGGAAGACGCCGGACGTCGAGCGGACGCGACCCTGCGCGCCCTGCACGGCGACGAGGCCGCGGCGGAGTTCATCGCGGGCTTCCGACAGGGCCCCACGGACCCGGGGCATGTCGACGCCGAGGCCCACGAGCTGCTCGGCACGGCGTGGGCCGCGGCGGCGTCGAGCTTTGCGTTCTTCGCCGTCGGCGCGTTCGTGCCGCTGATCCCGTTCCTGCTGGGCATGACGGGCATCGCGGGCATCCTCACGGCGGCTGGTGTGGTGGGCGTGGTGCTGCTGCTCACCGGCGCGGTGGTGGGCGTCCTGTCCGGCACCTCGCCGGTGCTGCGCGCACTGCGTCAGCTCGCGATCGGCTTCGGCGCGGCCGCCGTGACGTACCTGCTGGGCCTCGCGTTCGGGAACGTGGTCGGTTAACCAGGCGGTCGGTGAGCCAGGACAGGGCTCAGGACTCAGGGCTCAGGGCGCGGGCGTGCCGCCGGTCTGCTGGGCCGGTCCGGCGGGGTTGCCCGCGACCGCACCTGTCCCGCGGAAGAAGCGGCTCCACCACGAGCGCTTCTTCTGCGGCATCGGGGTGGGTTCGCTCGCGGCGACGGGGTCAAGTGTCGGACGGTCCAGTGCCGGACGGTCGAGTGGAGTCGGGGTGGGTTCGGTGCGGTCTGGGTCGATGTGGGCCATCGGGACCACCTCCTAGACCTCCACGGTAGGGCGGTGGTCCCCCGCGCGCGCGGCGAGAAGCGGGCTCAGACCTCGGCGGGGGTGACGATCACACCCGCGTGCCGGCGCAGCGAGCGTGCGGCGAGCAGGGTGATGACGACGGCGAGCACTCCCGCGTAGACCACCACCTGGAACCCGCCGTGCGAGCCGGACGTCTCGATAAACTGCCCCGCGAACGGTGCCCCGGCGGCCACACCCACCGTGAGCGCGGTGTTGGCCCACGTGAGTCCCTCGGTGAGCTGGGTAGGGCGCACGAACTGCTGCACCAGACCGTTGCCGTTGATGAGGGTGGGCGCGATCGCGAAGCCCACCACGAACATCGCGGCGGCGAGCAGCCACACGGTGCTCACCACGAAGAACAAGGACACGCCCACCCCGAGGGCGAGGACGCCCAGCACGAAGCGCCGCCACAGCGGGGACGCCCACTGTCGCGCGCCGTAGAGCAGCCCGCCCAGGAACGAGCCGCCAGCGAACACGGCGAGGATCACGCCGGACGCGGCCTTCTGGCCCTGCTCCTCGGCGAAGGCGACGGTGGCCACGTCCGTGGCGCCGAAGATCGCGCCGATGCCGATGAAGATCGCCGCGACCACGAGGAGCCCGGGCGCGCGCAGCACGGACGGCTCACGCTCGGCAGTCCGCCCGCGCGGGGGCGGCTCGCTCGCCTTCTGCGCCATGAAGAACAGCCCGCCGCCCACGATCGCGCACGCGGCGACGATCAGTCCCGCTTGTGGCGCCACCGAGGTGGCGAGGACGGTGGCGAGGACGGGGCCGACGACGAACACGAACTCGTCCAGCACGCTCTCGAGGGAGTACGCGGTGTGCAGCTGGGCCGGGTCCTTCACGAGGTAGGACCACCGGGCGCGCACGAGGGCGCCGATCGAGCCGCCCGCGGCTCCCGCGAGCACGGCGAAGATGTACAGCACCCACTCGGGGGAGTGCGCCGTGGCCGCGGCGACGAGCGCGGCGATCGACACCCCGGAGAACACGACGGCGGGCCGCATGACGCGCGCCTGCCCGAAGCGGTCGACCAGCTTGCTGATCTGCGGCGAGCAGATCGCGAACGCGATGACGTTGGCCGAGACGACGCGTCCGGCCATCGCGTAGTCGCCCCGCTCGGGCGTGCCGTACAGCGTCGAGACCATCAGGACGATGCCGAGCCCGAGCATGGACATGTGGAACCGCGCGAGGACACCCGCGAGGGAGAAGGCGAGTGCGCCGGGGAGGCTCAGGATGGCGCGGTAGGGAGCAAGCACGTGGGACATGGTCCCACGCGGATCTACTGGCCGGTAACGCTTTCTAGGGCGGCGGAGACGACGCCGCGCATCTCCGTCTGGACCTCGGTGAGGTGGGCCTCGGAGCGGAACGACTCAGCGTAGATCTTGTACACGTTCTCGGTGCCCGAGGGGCGGGCAGCCGCCCACGCGTGCGCCGTCGTGACCTTGAGCCCACCGATCGCCGCGTCGTTGCCGGGCGCGGTCACGAGACGCGCGGTGATCTCGTCGCCCGCGAGCGTCGTGGACGTCACCTGCTCGGGCGAGAGCGCCCCGAGCGCGGCCTTCTCCTCGAGCGTCGCGGGGGCGTCGACGCGCGCGTACCAGGACTTCCCGTGCCGCTCGACGAGCCCGCCGTGCAGCTCGGACGGCGAGTGGCCCGTCTTCGCCATGATCTCCGCGCCGAGCAGCGCGAGGAGGATGCCGTCCTTGTCCGTGGTCCACACCGTGCCGTCCTGGCGCAGGAACGAGGCCCCGGCGGACTCCTCACCACCGAAGCCCACGGTGCCGTCGAGCAGCCCGGGCACGAACCACTTGAAGCCCACGGGCACCTCCCACAGCCGCCGCCCGAGCCCGCCCGCGACCCGGTCGATGAGGGCGGAGGACACGAGGGTCTTGCCGATGGCTGCGTCGGGAGACCATCCGGGGCGCGCACCGGAGTAGAGGTAGTCGATCGCCACGGCGAGGTAGTGGTTGGGGTTCATGAGGCCCGCGTCGGGGGTGACGATGCCGTGGCGGTCGGCGTCGGCGTCGTTGCCGGTCGCGATGTCGAAGGGGGCGTCCCCCGCCATGGCGTTCACCAGGGAGGCCATGGCCGACGGCGAAGAGCAGTCCATGCGGATCTTGCCGTCCCAGTCGAGCGTCATGAACGCCCAGCGCGGGTCCACGGCCGGGTTGACCACCGTGAGGTCGAGGTCGTACCGCTCGGCGATGGCGCCCCAGTACTCGACGGCCGCGCCGCCCAGGGGGTCCGCGCCGATGCGCACGCCGGAGGCGCGGATCGCGTCGAGATCCAGCACGGACTCGAGGTCGGCGACGTAGGACTCCATGAAGTCGTGGCGCGCCGTGGTCGAGGCGGCGAGCGCCTGCTCGAGCGAGACGCGGCGCACCTGCGACACGCCCTGCGCGAGGATCTCGTTGGCCCGCGCGGCGATCCAGCTGGTCGCGTCCGAGTCCGCGGGCCCGCCGTGAGGCGGGTTGTACTTGAAGCCGCCGTCGCGTGGGGGGTTGTGCGAGGGGGTGACGACGATCCCGTCCGCGAGTCCCGCACCCGCGCCCTGGGTCCGCACGCCCTCGGACGTGCCCGCGCCGTTGTGCCTCAGGATCGCGAGCGAGACGGCCGGGGTGGGCGTGTACGAGTCGCGCGCATCGATGTGTACAGTCACGTCCGCGGCGGCGAGCACCTCGAGCGCGGACTGCCACGCGGGCAGCGACAGCGCGTGCGTGTCGCGACCGATGTAGAGGGGTCCGTCGATCCCCTGGCCGCGCCGGTACTCCACGATCGCGGCCGTGGTCGCGACGATGTGGTCCTCGTTGAACGCCGAGTCGAGGCTCGAGCCCCGGTGCCCGGACGTGCCGAACGTGACGCGCTGCGCGGGGTCCTCGAGGTCCGGCGAGCGGTCGTAGTACGCGGCGAGGAGCGCGTCGACGTCGATCAGGTCGGACGGCTGGGCGGGGGTTCCGGCGCGAGGGTCCATACGGGCCAGTCAACCACCGATGCGCGCCGCGGCCTATGGCACGAGTACCCTGCGTGACCATGGTCAAGAACACCGTCGACTTCGTGCTGCGCCCCTTCGAAGGTCTCCCCGTCGAGGCCGACCTCGTCGCGATCCGCGAGGTGGTGCCCTCCGCCACGATCCGCGTGCGCACCACGAAGGAGCACGGCGCCCGCGAGGTGCTGCTCACCACGATCCTCCCCGCGGGCTGGCCCGCCCTGCACCGGTCCGACGGCGTGCTGCTCGTGGCGCTGCAGACCACCTCGGGCTCCGGCGACGCGAGCCGCGACGTGGCCCAGGTGCTGCTCGCCGCGCTCGAGCTGGAGGCCGGCACGCCGCTCGAGCACGCGCCCGTCCCTGAGGCCGGGCCGCGCCTGCAGGACGTCCTGGACCCGAAGGGCCCGTGGGACGTCGAGGTGCTCGAGGGCTTCGACCACTGGCTCGCGGACGACGCCGAGCGCACGGCCGACGTCCAGGCCGCGCTCGAGGACGAGAACGAGCAGATCATCCCCACCGTGAAGCTCGAGTCCGTCGAGAGCGCCTACTGGTGCCGCATGGGCGGCAAGGAGTTCTTGCGCTGGGCGCAGACGGTCGACGACGACACCCTGCTCGACGGCCTCGCCCGCCTCCACGCCCAGCGCGCGTCGGCGATCGGTGACGCCCGCTTCATCGGCGCGTTCCGCTCGTGCGGCATCGTCATCCCCGTGTGGGAGCTCGCGCGCGGCACGGAGCCCGCAGACCTCGAGGGGCCCGTGGCCGAGTACTGGCCCAGCTTCGAGGCCGCGCTCAAGTCCACGGAGCCGCTCACGGCCGACGAGCGTCGGGCGCGCGGCGGACTCGTCGCCCGCCAGGTCACGCTGCGCTGAACCGGCTCTCCTCGCCCGCGCTGACACCACGGAGTCGGGCCCGCGCGGTGCTGCTCGGAGCCGCCGTGTCGGGCGGCTCGCGCACCCCCGTGCGCGACTAGGCTGGGCGCGTGGGCCCAGCGGACGACCTTCCCGACGACGAGAAGCCCACCCCGCCTGCCCGCAAGCGCGCCGCGAGCAAGAAGGCGAGCCCCGCCGCCAAGGCCTCCGCTGCGCAGTCGCCCGCCAAGAAGTCAGCGGCCAAGAAGAGCCCGGCGAAGAAGGCGCCCGCGAAGAAGGCTGCGGCGAAGAAGCTCCCCACGAAGAAGGCTGCGGAGACGCCGACGACGGCGGACTCTCCAGAGCAGGCAGCCTCGCCGGAGCAGCCAGCCTCGTCGGAGCCTGCACCCGCGCCAGCACCGCCCACCCCGCCGCGCCCGCGCAAGCGCCCGGACGGCCGTTTCCGCCGCCAAGAGCTCGTCTCGCAGCCCACCACGTCCCCGATCCCCAAGCCTGCGAACCGTGACCCGCGGCGCATCCAGCAGCGCGTCGCCGTCGTGATCCCCGCGAAGGACGAGGCGCGCCGGATCGCGGCGACGGTGCGCTCGGCGAAGTCGATCCCGCAGGTGGACCTCGTCCTCGTGGTGGACGACGGCAGCGAGGACAACACCCAGCACATCGCGCGTGACGCGGGGGCCGTGGTGGTGCGCCACTCCCACAACCGCGGCAAGGCGGCCGCGATGGAGACGGGCGCCGCCGTGGTCGCGATGCGGGACACCCCGGAGCGCCCGCCGCGCTTGTTGCTGTTCATCGACGCGGACCTCGGCGAGACGGCCGTCAACACCGCGCCCCTCATTCCCCCGGTCGCGGAGCACGCGGCGGACTTCGCGATCGCGCTGCTGCCCCCGCAGTCGGGCGCGGGCGGTCGCGGCATCGTGGTCGCGGCGGCCCGCAAGGGGATCGCGCAGCTCACGGGCTGGGCTCCCACGCAGCCGCTCTCGGGCATGCGGTGCCTCACGCGCGCGGCCTTCGAGGCGGCCACCCCGCTAGCCCGGGGCTGGGGCGTCGAGACGGGCATGACCATCGACCTGCTGCGCCAGGGCTACGTGGCCGTCGAGGTGCCGTGCGACCTGCGCCACCGGCCCTCCGGGAACGACCTCGGTGGGCAGCTGCACCGGGCCGCCCAGTACCGCGACGTGAAGCTCGCGATCAGCGCGCGTCAGGTGCGCGGCGCGGCCGGGGCGCTCAAGCGGGCCGTCACTCCGAAGGCGCTGCGGGAGCCCTGACGTCCCGCCACGTCGCGAGCGTCGAGAGGACGAGCGGCACGG
>JAAYZM010000328.1 GCA_012514835.1 Actinomycetales bacterium | reverse complement strand
GCGTCATGCCGAGGTGCTCGTAGAACGCGATCGCCCGCTGGTTCTCGTCCGACGCGCCCAGGTGCACACCCGGTACCCCGCGGGCGCGCAGCGCGTCGAAGAGCGTCTCGAGCAGCCGCCGGCCCCATCCGCCGCCCTGCGCCTCGGGCAGCAGGTCGACGTGCAGGTGTGCGGGGAACGGTGCGAGATACGCCGGGTCCGGGCCTGCGGGGGTGTGCAGGATGTCCAGGAGCCACCCGTCGCGCGGGTCCTCGGCGGCCGAGCGAGGGTGCCGGGCCCGCGCCGCCGGGAACCAGTCCCGCTCCGCGGCGGCCCGGAACGCCGCCGAGTCGGCGACCCCCAGGACGTACCCGATCACCCGCCGCCCGCCGTCGGACACCTCGTCCCTGGGTGCGTCACCGGCCCGCGTCCCGCCGTCGGACACCGGATCCCCCGCGTCGAGGACGAAGGCGAGCTCGGGCGCGAGCTCGACGTAGGGGAGGGCCCAGATCTCGGCATAGAGCTCGGGTGTCCCGACGCGACCGCGCGCGTCCTCGCCGTGCCACGCCGTGCGGACGCAGATGTCGACCACGGCGTCGCGGTCAGCCGGCTCGTACGGCCGGATGAAGGGGCTCACCCCTCGTCGCCGTCCTCAGCGTCGTCCTCGGTGGCCTCGCCGTCCTCGGCCTCGTCCCCGTCCTCCTCGGCGGCGGCCGTGCGGGTCGGGGCGGGCACGGGCTCGGCGTCGGCGAGCGGGACGCAGCCAGCGACGGGCTGGAGGGGCTCGTCCGCGGCGAGGGGCACGAGGTCGAGCTCGACGAGCTTGGAGTAGCCCGACCCGACGGCCAGGTCGACGCTCGCGTCCGTGCGCGCGTCATACACGAGCGTCACGCCCGCGATGTGCGCCGCGAGGGTGTGCGCCTGGGCGATCCCCTGGGCGCCAAAGCTGATCCGGCCCACGCCGCGCAGCTTGAGCTCGTAGTTGCCGGTGCTGCTGATCTCGAAGCCGCGCTGCCCCAGCAGGTCCGCGACAGAGCCCGCGAGCCCCGGCTTGGACGTCGCGTTGAGGACGAGCACGCTGATGTCGCCGTACGCGACGGGCAGGGTGTCCGCGGGCACGCACGGGACGGCGGCCTCCGTGGCGGTGGGCGACGCGGAGATGGTGGTCCACTGCCGGTCGAACGGGGACTCCATGCCGCCCGTCCAGATGGCCGCCGCACCGAGCCCGATCGCCGCGAGGCCCGCGAGCACCCCGCCGAAGATCACGGCCTGCCGCTCGCGCTTGTGCCGACGCCGCAGCTTGCGCTTGCGCGCGGCGGTCGCGGCGGGATCGGTGGTCACAGGAGGGAACGGTAGTCGATCACGGGTGCCTCGCGCCGTGAGTCTCAGAGGACCAGGACGCGCGCGTGCAGGAGCGGTCGCTGCTGGAGCGCGGCCCGCACGGCTCGGTGGAGGCCGTCCTCGAGGTACATCGTGCCCTTGTACTTCACGACGTGCGCGAACAGGTCGCCGTAGAACGTCGAGTCGTCCGAGAGCAGCGCGTCGAGGTCGAGCGTGCGCTTCGTGGTGACGAGGTCGTCGAGCCGCACCTGCGTCGGGGGGATCTCCGCCCACTGGGCAGGGGTGTCGTGCCCATGGTCCGGGTACGGTCGGCCGTCCCCCACGCCCTTGAAGATCACCCCGCGAGTGTAGGGCGGTCCTTGGCCGGGGGCCGGGACGGCGCGCGCCTTCACGCGCTCCTCACGAGACCGTGACCATTCCGGAACCGCGGGGCAGACGACGGCGCCCCCTTGGTGACTCTTCTCCCGGGACGGATCGCCCCGGCCCGCCCCCGCCGGGTGGCCGGGGACTCAGGGTGCAGCGTTCCTGCCCCGTGCGGGCACTCTCGCTGCACTCTGTGGCCGCCCGCCGTGTCTTGCGCGCCGACCTGGCTGGCTGGGCCCGCTCAGAGTGGAGGGTTCGTTCCCTGTGGGGGAACAGTCTCTCCACCATGAGCGCCGATCTCTGAGGGGGCGAGGGTCTTTGGGGCCGGGTGGGCTCGGTTGCCCGGGCATAGGCTCGAAGGACCATGGGTGGACGTGCCGCGTCGGAGGGTTCCGCCGTCGGCGTGCCTGCGCCCGCGGCGCCGCCCGCGTGGCACGCGATGTCCCCCGGCGAGGTGCTGGGCCGCACGGGCTCGGAGCGTCGGGGGCTGAGCGGGCGCGAGGCGGCCGAGCGGCTCGAGCGCGAGGGTCCCAACGCGCTCCCCGAGACGCCGCCCAAGCCGTTGTGGCTCGTGGTGGCGTCACAGTTCAAGGACACGATGATCATCGTGCTGCTGCTCGCGGCGGCCGTCTCGGCGGTGGTGAGCCGCGAGCTCGTGGACTCGGCCGTGATCGTGGCGCTCGTGCTCGCAAACGCGGCGATCGGCACGTGGCAAGAGGTCAAGGCCGCGCGCTCGCTGAACGCCTTGCGCGCGATGTCCGCCCCGCACGCCAACGCCCTGCGGGACGGCGAGCCCGTGCACCTCGAGGCACGCGACCTCGTGGTGGGTGACGTGGTGCTCCTCGCGGCGGGCGACGCCGTGCCTGCGGACGTGCGGCTGGTCGAGGCCGCCAACCTGCGCGTCGACGAGTCCGCGCTCACGGGCGAGTCGCACGCCGTCGACAAGTCCACCGAGGCCGTGCCCGCAGACGTCGCGCTCGGGGACCGCACCGGGGTGGCCTTCTCCGCGACCCTCGTCGTGGCCGGCCGCGGCACCGGTGTAGTCACGGCCACGGGTGCGCGCACGCAGGTGGGCGGCATCGCCGAGCTCATCCGGTCCGGGCCCGACGTCGAGACCCCCATGCAGCGCCGCCTCAACGCGCTCGGTCGCACGCTCGGCATCGCCGTGCTCGTGGTGTGCGCGGGGCTGTTCGTGCTCGGGCTGGCCCAGGGCCGCGACGCCGTCGACACCCTCATGCTCGCCGTCTCCCTCGCCGTCGCCGCGATCCCCGAGGGCCTCGTCGCGATCTCCACCGTGGTGCTCGCCCTGGGGGTGCAGCGCATGGCGGCGCGCGGGGCGATCGTCCGCACGCTGCCCGCCGTCGAGACGCTCGGATCGACCACCGTCATCTGCTCCGACAAGACCGGCACGCTCACCCAGAACCTCATGACCGTGGTCGAGTCGTGGGAGCCGGGCGGCATCGACGAGTCAGAGCCGTCCGAGCGCCTCGTGCGCACCGCCGTGCTGTGCACCGACGCGTCCGTGACGCACGGGGCGGGGGCGGAAGGTAAGGACAGGGCCGACGGTGAGGACCGGGCCGACGGCGACACCCCCGCGACCGGGAACACCGGCCCGGCGGACGCCGTCGTCGGCGATCCCACGGAGGTGGCGCTCGTCCGCTGGGGTCTCGAGCGCGACGTGACCAAGCCCGAGCTCGAAGCCGCGTACCCGCGCATCGGCGAGGTGCCGTTCGACTCGGCGCGCAAGCGCATGACCACCGTCCACCGCACGCCCGGCGGCGACATCGAGGTGTGCGCGAAGGGCGGCGTCGACGAGATCCTCGCCGTCTGCACCGGCGTCGACGCGCCCTTGCGCGAGCGCATCGACGCCGCGAACGACACCATGGCCGGCCGCGCGTTGCGGGTGCTCGCGCTCGCGAGCAGGCGGATCAGGGCCGACGACGGCGTTCCGGCGGGCGACTCCGCGGAGTCCGAGCTCGAGTTCCTGGGCCTCGTGGGCATGATCGACCCGCCGCGCGAGCAGGTCCCCGGGGCCGTCGCGGAGTGCACGTCCGCGGGCATCACCACGGTGATGATCACGGGCGACCACGCCGCGACGGCAGAGGCGATCGCGGGGCAGATCGGCCTGCTGGACGCCGTCGGACCCGTGCGGTTCGACGAAGGCCCCGCCTCGCCTGCGCTCGGCCCCGCGCGCGAGGTGATCACGGGCCGCGACGTCGCGGCGATGAGCGACGACGAGCTCGCCGCGCGCGTGGACCAGATCGCCGTGTACGCGCGCGTGTCCCCGGAGGACAAGGTGCGCATCGTCGAGGCATGGCGCGCCCGCGGGGCGGTCGTGGCGATGACGGGCGACGGCGTGAACGACGCCCCGGCGCTGCAGCGCGCGGACATCGGGTGCGCGATGGGCGTGGTAGGCACGGACGTCGCGAAGGACGCGGCGGACATCGTGCTCACGGACGACAACTTCGCCACGATCGTCGCGGCCGTGCGGGAGGGTCGGCGCATCGAGGCGAACGTCCTCAAGGCGATCTCGTTCTTGCTGTCGAGCAACGTGGGTGAGGTGCTCGCGCTGGTCGTGGCGATCGCGCTGGGGTGGCTGGCCCCGCTCGCCGCGACGCACATCCTGCTGGTCAACCTCGTCACGGACGGGGCGCCCGCGCTCGCGCTCGGCGTGGACCCGGCGGACAAGGACGTCATGCGCCGTGGGCCGAGCCGCGGGACGCACATCTTCACGAAGGGTCGCGTGCGCCGGATCCTCTACCAGGGTGCGACCTTCGCGGTGGTCACGCTCGCGGCGTTCCAGCTGGGCGGCGCGGGCGTTCGCGGGCCGCTCGAGCTCGCGCAGACCATGGCGTTCGCGACCCTCGCGCTGTCCCAGGTGGTGCACTCCTTCTCCGTGCGCTCGGTGACCCGCTCGGTGTTCGTGGACCCGCCGTGGCGCAACCAGATGCTGATGCTCGCGGCGGGGTTCTCCGCGGCCGTCGTGGCGGTGTGCATCGCGGTGCCGGGGCTGAATGACACGCTCGGGTTCGTGCCCCTCACGATCGGCCAGTGGGGTGGTGTCCTCGCGCTCTCCGTGGCGCCGCTGTTCGTGGTCGAAGCCGTCAAGGCGCTCGGCTGGAACGAGCCGCGGGGGTCCTCGGCGAGCTCCGACCTGGCATAGCCTCAAGGGCGTGCCCGAGGGTCATTCCATCCACCGCGTCGCGCTCCAGCTCGGGGCCGACCTCGTGGGCCGACGCCTCGCCGCGAGCTCCCCGCAGGGCCGCTTCGCCGCCGGGGCCGCGCTGCTCGACGGGCTCACCATGGTCGAGGCGTTCGCCGTGGGCAAGCACCTCCTGGTGGGTTTCGCCGAGGACGGCGGACCCTGGGACGG
>JAAYZM010000327.1 GCA_012514835.1 Actinomycetales bacterium | reverse complement strand
GCGCGCCGTGGGGACGTCCACGTCGATCGCGTCGCGGACCTTCGCGTTGGTGAGCACCTCGCCGCGCAGGGCCATCAGGAGCAGGGCGCGCTCGGCGTCCGCGAGCGGGCCGCGCTCCGACTCGGCGGCCCGCTGGGACATCTCCGCGACCCACGCGCGTTCCTGGGGGCTGGTCTCGCTCGCGCTCGAGAGCTCGACGGTCACGTGCTCACCGTCGTCGGCGAACGTGGGTGCGTCGAGCAGGTGCGCCGCCATCGCCTCGATGATCGCGTCGACCCCGCTGCCGGGAACCTCGGTGACGCCGAGCCGCAGCAACGTCTCGGCGAGTGCGGGGTTGCGCGGTGCGTGCTGCTGGCGCAGGTTGTCGAGCGTCACGGCGCCAGGGAGCCCGCCAGGCGAGCGGACAACGACGCGGTCCGGGTGGATCTCCACCCGGACGGGACCCGTCCCGGGCTCGTACGAGCGGTGGATCACGGCGTTGGCGATCGCCTCGTGGACGG
Organism: Actinomycetales bacterium; assembly: GCA_012514835.1. Classification (GTDB taxonomy): domain Bacteria; phylum Actinomycetota; class Actinomycetes; order Actinomycetales; family Cellulomonadaceae; genus JAAYZM01. The sequence continues at coordinate 4,700 of JAAYZM010000327.1, read as the reverse complement.
CCGGCTCGGGCAGCCGCGGCAGCTCGTGCGGTTGCTCGCGCACGGTCACGGAGTCGGTGCCGAAGGCCTCGAGCACGGCACGCGACGCCTCGTCGATCAGCACGTGGGCCGGTCCCGTCAGGGTGCGCGGTTCCCGGGGGGCGCCGTCGTCGTCGAACCGCACCACCTCGACCCCGCCCAGGCCGAGCGTGCCCGCGGCGTCCGGGAGAAGCACGAGCGCGCCCGCTACGGTGAGCGGCGCGTCCTTGCTCGGGGCGGTGAGGAGCCCGGCCTCGTGGAACCGCTCGGGCAGCTTGACCACGGTCCAGCGGCGCGAGCGGCGCACGGACTCGATCAGGTTCGGGTCCGCGTCGGCGAACGTGGGGCCGACGGCGGTCGCCTCGCGGAGCGCGGGCTGCTGTGCGGCCACGAAGTCCGCGAGCTCGGTGCCCAGCAGGCGCACGTTGCTCCCCCCGCGGCGGACCAGGAGGCGCCCGTCGGGGGTCTGCGCGAAGCCTTCCTCGCGGTGTCCGACGGCGAGCACCACGATCGGTGTGTCCCCCACGGTGACCGGGTGCAGCGCGTACCCGGCGGGGTCGCGCACCTGGGCCACGAGCCCGTGCAGGCGCTCGAGGGTCGCTTCGTTCGCGTCCTGGCCCACCACCGCGCCGTCGTGCCGCACCCCGATCAGGATCACGCCGCCGCCGGAGTTGGAGAAGGCCGTGACGTTCTCGTGGACGTGCTCGGCGAGCAGCGTGCGACCGAACTCGACGTGCTCGGTCTCGGCCGGGAACTCGCGCGCGAACCGCTCCGGGGTCAGCGTGGCCGGGCGGCGCGCCGGGCCGGCCTCGTGGAACAGCGGGTGTGCCATGGAGCTCGCGTCCTTGTCGGGTGTTGCGACAAGAGTGGCATATTCGGACGAGTCGCCCGAACGAGACGCCGCGGGGCTGTGGAAGGTCGACGCAGTCTGGTGCGAGTTGTGCACTTGCCGATTGTCAATGACAAAGTTTGTCATGCGAAGTAGCCTGGCCCCATGGCCACCATGAATGTCTCGCTTCCCGACAGCCTCAAGTCGTACGTCGACGAGCAGGTGCGCGGGGCGGGCTATGGATCGAGCAGCGAGTACGTGCGAGAACTCATCCGGCGTGACCGCGAGCGTGCTCGACTTCGAGAGCTGCTGATCGAGGGCGCATCGTCACCTGTGACGGATGCAGTGGGTCCCGACTACTTCGAAGCGCTGCGCGAGCGGGTCCGCTCCGACCGGTTGCGTCCCGGCGTGTGAGCTCACTTCCGGTCCTTCCGCGCGAATCGGCCCGGCGTGACATCGACGACGCCGTCGCGTTCTACCTCCAGCAAGACGCGCCCGATGCTGCGCTGCGCCTCGTCGATGAGCTAGAGCGGGGCTTCCTCATGCTTGCCGAGCATCCCCGGATCGGATCGAACCGCTGGGCCGAGGAGCTCGACCTGCCCGGACTGCGATCGTGGTCGCTGGGACATTTCCCCTTCGTCATCTTCTACGTCGACCGAGGGGATCACGTGGACGTGTGGCGCGTGCTGCACGGGAGCCGAGACCTCCCAGAAGTGCTCGGTGACGAACGCCCTTAGTGGGGCTCCGCTCAGCCGCACCAGTCGCACACGCCGGTGGCGGGGAGCGCCATCGAGCACGTGGGGCAGATCGCCGGGGGCTTCTCGGTCTCGGCGGGCTTGCGCGGGGTCGCGGGCTTGCGCGGCGCGGCGGTCCCCGAGGCGCGGGTGCCACGGGCTGACGGCGCGCGGCGGGTGACCGTCGTCGGCCCCGAGACCTCGAAACCGCGGCGACGCGCGATGGTGAGCGCCTGCTCGAGGCTGCTGCGGAACTCGTCGGGCGTGGCGATCCGGCCGGTCGCGCGCAGGTGGGCGACCGCGAGGATCGCGCGGGCGTCGTAACGGCGGCCGAAGTGGAGGATCTGCGCGTCCGTCGAGGGCTCGAAGCCGTAGGAGGCGAGGAAGGCCTCGGCACCGCGCTCGTCGTGCTCGGCGATCGCCGCGAGCAGGTGCTGACTGGTTACCGAGGAGAAAGTTGCCACGTCTGCCAAGCCTATGCTGACGCGCGCCCCCTACCGACCGCACGTCAGTGCCCTCAGGTGTAGAGCGGCGGACCCGTCTCGGGCAGCGTCTTGAGGTCGCTGAGCGTCTCGTCGCTGCCGCCGGCGATAGCCTCTCGACGTGGCGACAGACGAAGAAGAAGTCCTGGCCGTGGGCGGCGTCACGGACGTCGTGCGGCTCGGGGCCACCGTCCGGCGGCCGGTGCGGCCCTTCACCGCGACCGTCCAGGCATACCTGCGTCACCTGCGTGAGCGTGGGTTCGACGCCGCTCCCGAGGCGCTCGGCGTGGACGACCAAGGTCGCGAGGTGCTCTCCTTCGTGCCCGGCGACGTCCCTGTCGATCCGCTGCCCGACGACGTCACCACGGACGCCGTGCTCCTCGACCTGGCCCGCCTCGTCCGGCGACTCCACGATGCGGCCGAAGGATGGGCGCCGCCCCCCGGCGCGGTGTTCGGCTCCATCCCCGGGACTCCGGACCCGCCCCTCGAACCGCTCTTCGAGGCCCCAGAGCTGGTGTCGCACCAGGACTACTGCCCGGGCAACGTGGTGTTCCGCGACGGACGCCCGGTCGCCTTCATCGACTTTGACCTCGCCCGGCCGACGACGCGGGTCGCCGACCTCGTCAACCTGCTGCACTGGTGGGCGCCCCTGCGGGATCCTGTCGATCGCGCGCCTGCGCTGGCCGACGTCGACGTCGTGCCCCGGGTGCTGGCGGCCGTGGAGGCGTACGGACTGACGGCGGCGCAGCGCGCGCAGGTGGTACCGGTGGCCGTCCGGCGCGCACGCAACGTCGTACACGCGATGCGGGCCGCAGCCGACGTCGACCCCGTCTTCCGGCGCTGGTGGGAGACCGGCACCGCCGAGGAGGTCGTGCGCACGCGGGACTGGTTGGCGGCAGAGGCGCCGCGGCTCGCTGAGGCGCTTGCGTGAGGTTGAGCCTCGGGTGGGAGTGCTGTCCGGGCTGGGCGCGCCGTCGGCCCGACTCAGGTTGCTTCGGCCAGGTCCGCGAGCCGACGCAGCGACGCCATGAGCTTGTCCGACGTGGTCACCCGAGCGCGCGGGACCCGGCTCTCGTCCGTCAGCTGGGTCCAGTCGTACGTGTGCGTGACGAGCGTCCGGGCCGAGTCGACCGGGTCGAGCTCCCAGCGCCACAAGTGACCGGGCTGATCCTCGCCCGGAGCCGCGGGGCGCCACGCGATGCGGCGCCCCTCCTCGAACTCGACGACGTGGTTCTCCCGAAACGCGCCCTTGGTCAGGGTCATGACGAAGACGTCGCCGACGCCGTGCACCCGCTGCCCGCCCGGCGCTTCCCGCAGGTTGTCGTTGCCGTCCCAGAGGGGCTGCTGGGCCGGGTCCGCGATGAGCTCGAAGATCCGCTCGGCACTAGCCGCGATCTCGAGGCTGGCGCTCACGACGCGCTGGTCCGTGTTCTGGATGTCCACCGACCCATCGAAGCACACCGAGCTCCGCATTCCACCGGCAAGGGCGACGGCGCGGCCCGGTCCGGCCCGCCAGGAGGCTAGTCGTCAGCGAGGAGCCGTCCCACCGTGCGTCTGCCGATCGCGCTCATGACCGGGTTCGATTCCTCGTAGTACCAGACGAGCCCCATCGCTTGCTCGAGGGCCCAGGCCCGTCCACGGCCCCATTCGACGTCTCCGCATCCGAGTGCGTCCCGAAGGGCGGCTCGCGGGCCAACCTCGAGCAGGTGCCAAGCGCCCACCAGGTCGAGCGCCAGGTCGGCCGGCCAGAGTCCGCCGACGTCGAGGACGCCCTCGCTCCGCTCGAAGCACAGCTCGACCCACGCGTCGTGGCCGCGCAGGTCGCCTCCGCGGCCCGTGCCCTTGAAGGCCCGGCCCCGGGTGTCCATCGCGCGCACCGTGCGGATGAAGTCGGCGAGGTCTTCGGCGAACTCGAGGGAGCCGCCCGGGTCCGAGAGTGCCGCGTCCGTGCCCTCGAGCCACGTCTGCACGGACCAGGGCACGGGGCAACCCTCTCCGGGCTCTCCGACCGCGAGGGGTTCGGGCGTCGGGAAGCGCGTGCGACCGTGCAGCTCGCGCGCCGCCTCGACCTCGGCCTCGACCTGCGCTCGGACCCCGTCCCCGCTCTGGAGCGGAACACGGATGCTCATCTCCCTGCCCAGCCTGAACACCGCGTTGACGGTGCCGGCGGACTTCACGGGATCGGCACTCAGGTGGGCCCAGTGCGGCTCAAGAGCATTCTCGGGAGCGGCATGCTCGCAGCGACCGAAAGCGAGAGCCCCTGATCTGCTTTCGCAGGTCAGGGGCCGGCACTCTGGCGGAGGATGGGGGATTCGAGCCACCTCGAAGCAAGCGTCTGACCAGGTCAGACGCTGGAAACGGCGTGCTCCCCGCGAACGCAACCCGCCGTTGCCCGCCGTTGACAGCCGTTCGACACCTTCGGTGATCCCCGGGGATCACCATCCCCGACACCAGTTCGGGGTGCCCCTGGCGCCACTCTCGCCGCGGACGACGAGAGACGCTGACAATCAACGCGAGCCTCGGCATTGATCCGGGTCTGCGTGAAAGTAGACCCGGTGCCCGCTCGGGTCTCGCGCCAGGCGCACCAACTCGGCCGCGAGAGATCCGCCGCAATCGCGACACCGTGGGACTGAGCTC
>JAAYZM010000326.1 GCA_012514835.1 Actinomycetales bacterium | reverse complement strand
TGCTCAACGTCGAGGTGCCGCGTGGTGTGGCCACGGCTCTGGGCGCCGCCGACGCGACGACGTCGGGCGAGCTGCCTCGAGTGCTCGACGCGTGGGCCGCGCAGCTGATCGGCCTCGCGCTCGAGCACGGGGTCTCGACCTTCCTGGTGATGAGCGACGACGAGGCCGTCCTGCGGGTGTTTGCCCAGGACGTCGCGCCCGCCGTTCGCCGGGCCGTGGGGGAGCGACGGACCGCGGAGGGCGTCGTCGTCGGCGTCCCCGTCCCCGCGCGGCTGCGTGAGCGGCGCCGCCACGGCATCGACTACGACGCCGTGCCCGAAGGCCTCACGGCCGTCGAGCCCGGGGAGGCGCGCTTCGCGGACGTGCGCACCAACTACCTGCGCGGCGGCGATCCCGGGCTCGTGCTGCTGCCGCGTGACCCTGCGGAGGTGGGTGAGGCGCTCAGATTCGCCCGCGCGCAGGACGTCCCGCTCGGGGTGCGCAGCGGCGGGCACGGCATCAGCGGACGGTCCACGAACGACGGCGGGATCGTGCTCGACCTGTCCCGCTTCGACTCCGTCGAGCTCCTCGACCCCGCGACCCGCCTCGTGCGCGTCGGTGCGGGGGCGCGCTGGGCGGACGTCGCGGCGGCGCTCGCCCCGCACGGCCTCGCCGTGACGTCCGGTGACTCGGGTGGCGTGGGCGTGGGCGGGCTCGCGACGGCGGGTGGGATCGGCTGGTACTCCCGCAAGCACGGGCTCACGATCGACCGGGTGCGCGCCGTGGACGCCGTGCTCGCGGACGGCACCCCCGTGCGGGCCTCCGCGACCGAGAACTCTGAACTGTTCTGGGGGATGCGCGGGGCGGGCGGGAGCCTCGCCGTCGCGACGTCCTTCGAGATCGAGGCGCACCCCGGCGGGCCGCTCGGCTTCGCGCAGCTCGTGTTCGACGCGAGCGACGTGGCCGGGTTCCTCGAACGGTGGGGCGCCGTGGTCGAGGCGGCGTCGCGCGACGTGACGAGCTTCTTGCTCATGGGGCGGCCCCAGCGCGGGCAGCCCGTCGTGGCGCAGGTCATGGTGGCCGTCGACTCCGCTGACCCTGACACCGTGATCGGGCACCTCAACCCGTTCGCGCAGCTCGCGCCCCTGCTGGACCAGTCGGTGCGGATCGCGCCGTACGGGTCGATCATCGTGCCGCCGTTCGGCCCCCACCGTGGCGAGGGCGAGCCCGTCGCGCGGTCCTCGCTCGTGGAGCACGTGTCGCGCGAGGTCGCGCTCGCCGCCGAGCGGGTGATCGTCGGCGGCGCCTCCTACTTCTTCCAGATCCGTGCCGTGGGCGGTGCCGTGGCCGACGTCGACCCCGCTGCGACCGCGTACGCCCACCGCTCCGCGAGCTTCTCCGTCACGGCGATGGGTGCGTCGCGCGCGCGGATCGATCCCGTGTGGGACCAGCTGCACCGGCACGCGCTCGGGCTCTACCTGAGCTTCGAGACCGACCCGCGCCCCGAACGGCTTCTCGACACGTTCCCGCCCGCCACCCTCGCGCGCTTGCGCGCCCTCAAGTCCGCCGTCGACCCCACGGGCCTGTTCCGTGACAACTTCCCCCTCGTCCCCTGACTCTCCCCCCGTTGCGGAACACCACGCCCGCGACCCACCCGTTGCGGAACACCACGCAACTCTGCGGAACGTGACTGTTCCGTGGTGTTCCGCAAGGGCCGTTTTCGTGCCGTGGTGTTCCGCAACGTGGGGAGGGGTGGGCAATGACATGCTGGGGCGCAT
>JAAYZM010000325.1 GCA_012514835.1 Actinomycetales bacterium | reverse complement strand
GTGGTCTGCGAGGCCCAGGTAGTTGTTGGCGCAGAAGTTGAGGACCTCACGCCCGCCCGTCCGGATTGCCGCAGCCTGCGGCGACGTGATGGGCCGTTCGCGCTTGAGGGTGCCCGCCGCGTCGATCTCGTCAAGCTGCGTGCGCAGGCGTTCGCGCATCGAGGTGAACATCTAGATCTCCGTCCAGTCGAGGACCACCTTGCCGCCCGTCGCCTCGCGGGCCCGGGCGAAGCCGTCCGCCCACGCGCTCGCGGGCAGGCGGTCCGTGATCACGGTGTCGAGCGCCGCGCGCAGGTCGGGAGACTCGAGCATCGCGCTCATCGCGTTCCACGACTCGAACATCTCCCGGCCGTACACGCCGCGGATCGTGAGCATGTGGGTGACGACCTTGTCCCAGTCCACGGCGATCGGCTGGGTGGGCAGGCCGAGCATCGCGACGCGCCCGCCGTGCGTGAGGTTCTCCACCATCTCGGGCAGTGCGCTCGGGTGCCCGGACATCTCGAGGCCCACGTCGAACCCCTCCTTGAGACCGAGCGTTCGCTGGACCTCGTGGATGCGGGTCGTGGTGACGTCGACGGCGACGTCCACGCCCACCTTCTCGGCGAGCGCAAGGCGCTGCGGGGAGACGTCCGTGATGACCACGCGGCGCGCGCCCACGTGCCGGGCGACCGCCGCGGCCATGAGACCGATGGGACCGGCACCCGTGATGAGCACGTCCTCGCCAACGAGGGGGAACATGAGCGCGGTGTGCACGGCGTTGCCGAACGGGTCGAAGATCGCCGCGAGGTCGAGGTCCGTGCCCGGCTGGTGCACCCACACGTTCGACTCGGGGAGCGTCACGAGCTGGGCGAACGCGCCGTCGCGGTCCACGCCGATGCTGCGCGTGCGGATGCACATGTGGCGGCGCCCGGCGCGGCAGTTGCGGCACATCCCGCACACGATGTGGCCCTCGCCGGAGACGATCGCACCGAGCGGGGTGTCGCACACGCCCTCGCCGAGGCCCACGACCTCGCCCACGAACTCGTGCCCCGGGATCATCGGGGGCTTGATGTGCTCGGCAGCCCACGGGTCCCACGACTCGATGTGCAGGTCCGTCCCGCAGATCCCCGTGCGCAGCACCCGGACGAGCACCTCGCCGGGACCGGGCTGCGGGTCGGGCACCTCGACGAGCTCGAGCCCGGGTGCGGGGCGCGCCTTGGACAGTGCCTTCATCGGCTCTCCCTGGTCAGCCCGTCGAGCGGGTCGCGCTCCGGGCAGCGTGCAACGGTCCTCGCAGCGTACCGACCGGTACCCAGGGGCGCGCCGTCGGCCCCCTTCCCCCCGCCCCCGGCTTGCGGTGAGTTGTGCGCGCACAGCGCACCGCAAGGAACGTTGTGCGCGCACAGCTGACCGCAAGTGTGAACGGTGGCGCGCTCAGGGGGCCGTGAGCTTGGTGACCAGGTGGTCGGGGACCGGCTCGTAGTGCGAGAACTCCGTGGTGAACACGCCGTGCCCGCCGGTGAGGGAGCGCAGGTCCGCGACGTACCGGGTGAGCTCAGCCTCGGGGACGAGGGCCTCGATCTCGCACACGTCGTGCTCGAGGCTGTTCGTGGTCGAGATGCGCCCGCGGCGTGAGGACAGGTCGCCCATGACGTCGCCCTGCTGGGTGCCGGGCACGCGCACGGTGAGCCGGCACACGGGCTCGAGCACCGTGGTCCCCGCCTTCGCGAGCGCCTCCTTGACCCCGTGCGCCGCGGCCGTGCGGAACGCCATCTCGGACGAGTCGACGGAGTGGTACTTGCCCTCGTAGACCTCGACCTCGACGTCCACCACCTCGAAGCCGTGCACGCCGCCCGCGGCCATGGCCTCCCGGGCGCCGCGCTCGACGGCGGGGATGAAGTTGCGGGGGATCGCCCCGCCCACCACGGAGTCCTTGAACGTGATCCCCTCGCCACGGTCGCGCGGACTGATCCGCAGCTGCGCCACGGCGAACTGCCCGTGCCCGCCGGACTGCTTCTTGAGCCGCCCTTCGGCCTCGACCGCGCGCGAGATCGTCTCGCGGTAGGCGACCTTGACCGGCTCGGTGGTCACGTTGACGCCGAACTTCCGGGCGAGTCGCTCGAGCGCGACGTTGACGTGCACGTCCCCGAGCCCGCGCAGGACGGTCTGCCCGGAGCCGGCGTCGCCCACGCGCTCGACGAGCAGCGTCGGGTCCTCCGCGACGAGCTTCGCGAGCGAGCCGGACAGCTTGTCGTCGTCGGACTGCGTCACGGGGCTCAGCGCGAGCGCGAACGGCGTGGTGCGCGGAGCGAGACCGCGGAACTCGAACGGCACCTTGCCGCTGGCCAGGACGCTCCCCGTGGGCGAGCCCGCGAGCTTGGGGGCCGCGGCGATGTCCCCGGCCACGACGGCGCTCGCGGGAACGTGCTCCTTGCCGCGCAGGTAGAACAGCCCGTGGAGGCGCTCCTCGACCCCGGTCGTGGCGTTCGTGAGCCGTTGGTCGTTGCGCACGGTCCCGGAGAGCACCTTGAACAGGGACAGCTGGCCCACGAAGGGGTCGCTCACGGTGCGGAACACGAGGAGCGCGGGCTCGCCGTCGGGGTCGGCCTCGACCGCCACCTCGGCGCCGCCCGCGTGCAGCGTGGTGGGCCGCTCGGCGGGCGTGGGCCCGAGCTCGCACAGGTAGTCCGCGAGCTGGTCGACGCCCACCTCGGTCACGGCGGACCCGAGCAGCACGGGGAACGCCGTGCCCTCGAGCACCTCGTGCGCGAGGCTCACCTCGAGCTCGCTCGTGCTGGGCACCTCGCCGGACAGGTACTTCTCGAGGGCGTCGTCGTCCCCCGAGACGATCTCCTCGGTGACCTGCTCGTGCAGCTCGTGCTGCTCGTCCGCGACCTCCGCGGGGGCGTCAGCCTGGCTCCCGTGCCCCTCGGCGTCGTAGTCGTAGGAGAGCTCGGAGAGCACGTCCGCCACCCCGTGCAGCGTCTCTTCCTCCCCGATCGGCAGCTGGAGGGGCACCACGCCCGCACCGAACTTCGCCTGCAGCTCGGCGAGCACCGTGTGGAAGTCGGCGCGTGGGCGGTCCTCCTTGGTGACAAAGATCAGCCGCGGGATCCCCGCGGCTTCGCACTGCGCCCACACCTGCTCGGTGCCGACCTCCACGCCGTCGACGGCGCTCACCACCACCACGGCGAGGTCCGCGACGGCGAGGGCCGCGTCCACCTGCCCCGCGAAGTCCGCGAACCCGGGGGTGTCGATGAGGTTGATCTTGTGGACCGTGCCGTTCGGTGCCTTCCACTCGAAGGGTGCGAGGTTGGCGGAGAGCGAGATGTGGTGGGCGATCGCCTCGGGCTCGTGGTCGGTCACCGTGGAGCCGTCCTCGACCCGACCGGGGCGCGTGACGGCGCCGGCCTGGTGCAGCAGCGCCTCGGCGAGCGTCGTCTTGCCGCAGCCCGCGTGGCCCACGAGGGCCACGTTGCGGATCAGGGGCGTCCTTGCCTTGTC
>JAAYZM010000324.1 GCA_012514835.1 Actinomycetales bacterium | reverse complement strand
TGCGCCCGTCGCTCGGCGCGAGCCCCCCGGAGGCGACCACGCTGACGATGTCCACCACGGGGGCCACGCCGTCACGGGCGAGGTCGTCGAGCGCGGCGGTCAGGGACGTGACGGCCTGCAGGTTGGGACCGATCCACGGGACGGAGGACGCGGCCTTCCACAGCGTGTCCTGCGTCGCCTCGCGCGCACGCGCCATGTCCGAGGTCATGACGGTGAGCTGGCGCGCGCCCTCGATCGCGTCGCCCTTGCCGATCGCGTCGCGCGCCTTCGTGGCGGCACCCTGGGCGTCCCGCAGGCCCACGTAAGCGACGGAGCCTTTCCAGCCCACCCACACGGCCGCGGCGAGGAGGGCGACGCCCAGCACGGCGGCGAGCCACCACAGCCGGCGCCACCGGAACTCCCGCAGAGCGTTTCCCCCTGTCGACATGCGCTCATCCTCACATATCGGGCACCGTGCGGGGCAGGGCCGAGCGGGTGAAGGACGTGTCCGACGGCGGGACGCGGGCGGTGCCCGCGCGGAGGGTCCGACGACGGCGCCTCCGGGGCAGCTCAGGCCGCTTCGGTGCTCGCGGGGTCTCCGGGCGTAGGCGGGTGGACCACCTGGAGGCGGGGCGAGGTGCGCAACGAGTAGTGCACCTCGACGCCCCAGCGGCGGCGGGTCCACCACAGGGCCCACAGCGCGACGAGCAGCGCGCTCACCGAGCCCACGCCGATGGACCAGCGCGGGCCCACGTACTCGCCCACCCAGCCCACGAGCGGCGACCCGACGGGCGTGGCCCCGAGGAACACGATCATGTAGAGCGACATGACGCGCCCGCGCATCGCGGGGGCCGTGGACAGCTGAAGCGTCGCGTTGGCGGCGGTGAGCATCGTGAGGCTTGCGAAGCCCACGGGGATGCTCGCGATGACGAACAGCGGGTAGCTCGGCATGAGCGCGAGCAGCCCGGTGGTGATGCCGAACGCGAACGCGGACCCGATCACGAGGCGCACGCGGGGCCGTTCGCGGCGCGCGGCCATGAGCGCCCCGGCGAGCGACCCGATCGCGAGCACGGAGCCGAGCACGCCGTACTCCCCCGCCCCGCGCCCGAACTCGATGCGCGCCATGAGGGCGGACGTGAGCTGGAAGTTGAGGCCGAAGGTCGAGACGACGCCGACGACGGCGAAGATCACGATGATGTCGGTGCGGTTCTTGACGTACTCGATGCCGTCCCGGATGGTGCCGCCGCGGCCTTCCTTGGCGCGTTCCTCGCGGAACATCTGGGCGGTGTTGATCCGGTAGAGCGCGAGCAGCGTGGCCACGAAGCTGAGCGCGTTGATGATGAACACCCAGCCCGTGCCGACAGCGGCGATGAGCAGGCCGGCCACGCCGGGGCCGATCAGCCGGGCCGTGTTGAAGGTGGCCGAGTTGAGGCCCACGGCGTTCGCGAGCCGATCGCGCGGGACCAGCTCGGAGACGAACACCTGGCGCACGGGCGCGTCGAAGGCCGAGGCGATGCCCAGCAGGAACGCGAGGACGTACACGTGCCACAGCTCCGCGATGCCCGCGAGCACGAGCCAGCCGAGCACGGCCGCGAGGATGCCCTGGGCGCCCTGCGTGATGTAGAGGAGCTTGCGGCGGTCCACGCGGTCCGCGAGCGCGCCCGCCCACGCGGAGAAGAACAGCGCGGGGGCGAACTGCAGGGCGGTGGTGATGCCGATCGCGACGCCCGAGTCGTTGGACAGCTCGGTGAGCACGAGCCAGTCCTGGGCCACGCGCTGCATCCAGGTGCCCACGGAGGCGACGAGCGCACCGGACACCCACCAGCGGTAGTTGCGGTACTTCAGTGAGGCAAAGGTCTGGGACATCAGCTTTCGGCGATCTGGGTGAGCAGTGCGCTGGCCCGCGCGAGGGTCTCCCTGTCCTGGGGAGTGAGAGCGGCGAGCTGGCGGGCGAGCCAGGCGTCGCGACGGCGCATCGTCTCGCGGACCTCTTCGCGACCCGCCTCGGTGACGGTGACGAGCACCTGGCGGCCGTCCGTGGGGTGGGTCTCGCGCGTGGCGAGCCCGAGCTCCTCGAGGTGCTTGACGGCGCGCGTGGCCGAGGGCGGCTGGATGCGGTGGAACTCGGCGATCTGGCCCGGCGTGGTGGCGCCGTGCTTGACGATCCGCACGAGGATCGAGAACTGCACGTCCGGGAGGTCCACGTCGCCGCGCTCGGCGCGGATGCGTCGCCACGAGCGGGCGAGCGCGACGCGCAGGTTCGCCGCGAGGGGCGCCGGGCGGCACTCGGAGGGCGTGACTGCGGGTGCGGCAGAGCCCTGGGCGGGGGTCTCCGGGGCGCTTGTCACAAGTGTTGAGTCTACCTCATTACTTTACGTAAAGAAACAGACAAGGGCGGGTACGGCGACGCCCGGGTCCCCGTCGAGGGGAACCCGGGCGTCGACTTCTGGAGCTAGAACCCGACCGCGGCGCGGATGGGGCCCTGGACGAAGTAGATGACGAAGAGCACCGAGGACACCCACATGAGCGGGTGGATCTCCGAGGCCTTGCGCTTCGCGAGCTTGAGCACCACGTAGGAGATGAATCCCGCACCGATGCCCACCGTGATCGAGTAGGTGAACGGCATGAGGATCATCACGAGGAACGCGGGGAACGCGATGTCGAACTTCTTCCAGTCGATCCCCGTGACACCCATGGCCATGAGGAAGCCGACCAGGACGAGCGCCGGGGCGACCGCCTCGATCGGGACCATCGCGACGAGGGGCGACAGGAACGTCGCGAGCAGGAACGCGATGCCCGTGACCACGGACGCGAGGCCCGTGCGCGCACCCTCACCCACACCCGCGGCGGACTCGATGTAGCTCGTGTTCGAGGACACCGACGCCGCGCCACCGGCCGCCGCGGCGACCGAGTCCACCACGAGGATCTGGCGCGTGCGGGGCGGGTTCCCCTTCTCGTCGAGCAGGCCGGCCTCGCCACCGACGGCCACCATGGTGCCCATCGTGTCGAAGAAGTCCGCGAGCATGAGCGAGAACACCAGCAGGATGACCGCGACGATCCCGATCTTCTCGACCGAGCCGAACAGCGAGAACTGGCCCAGCAGGCCGAAGTCGGGCAGGGCCGCGACCTTCTCGGGCGGCGCGGGGACCGTCGAGCTCCAGCCCACGGGGTTGACCGTGCCGTCGGCGCCGATCTTGGGACCGATCTTCGCGACCAGCTCGATGATCACGGCGAGCACCGTGGCGCCGATGATCGAGTAGAGGATCGCGCCCTTGACCTTCTTGAACCACAGCACCGCCATGGCCAGCAGACCCAGGACGAACACAAGGATGGGCCAGCCCGCGAGCGAGCCGTTGAAGCCCAACTGGAGCACCGGGTTGCCCGGCGAGACGAAGCCCGCGTCGACGAGGCCGATCAGGGCGATGAACAGACCGATACCCACGGAGATTGCCGTCTTGAGCTCGGTGGGAACCGCCTTGAACACCGCTTCACGGAAGCCCGTGAACACGAGGATCAAAATGATGATGCCCTCGAGGACCACGAGGCCCATCGCGTCGGCCCACGTCATCTCCGGGATCGACGCGATGCCGAACGCGACGAGCGCGTTGAGCCCGAGGCCCGCGGCGATCGCGAGCGGGAAGCGCGCGACGATGCCCATGAGGATCGTCAGGACGCCCGCCACGAGCGCCGTCGCGGCCGCGACGCGCTCGCCCCCGAGCACCGCACCGGTGCCGTCCGGGCCGCCAAGGATGATCGGGTTGAGGGCGAGGATGTAGCACATCGCCAAGAAGGTCACCAAGCCACCGCGGAGCTCCCTGGGGAACGTCGACCCGCGCGCGGTGATCTCGAAATAACGGTCAATTGCGCCCTTGAACCCGGACGCTTTCGGGGTGGTGGTTGTCGCCATGGGGCACAGCGTGCCAGAACCGGGCGGGACCACCGGCCCGAACCGCCCAGAAATGTTTGGCAGGCTGGGGCGATGGACGTCCTCGCCGTGTGCACCGGGAACATCTGCCGCTCGCCCGCCATCGAACGGCTGCTCGCCGCCCGCACCGGCCTGCGGGTACGCAGCGCCGGCACGCGCGCCGTCGTCGGCGCTCCCGTCTCCGCGCCGATGGCGGCGCTGCTGTCCGACGGCGGGATCGCCACGGAAGGCTTCGCGGCACGCGAGCTCACGGCCGAGCACGTGGGTGCCGCGACCCTCGTCGTGACGGCGACGCGCGAGCACCGTTCCGCCGTGGTCGATCTCGACCCCACCGCGCTGAGCCGCACGTTCACGCTCCGCGAGCTGGTCCGCCTCGCGGGCGGCCTGCCGGACGCGGCGCTCGAGGAGATCCGGGACGCGCGCGGCCCGCACGCCCGCTTGCGCACCCTCGTCGCGGCCGCGAAGGGTGCCCGCGCCACGGCCGCCCTGGTCCCCGGCGCCGCCGCCGCGGACGACATCGCCGACCCGATCGGGCGCCCCCAGGCCGTCTATGCGGAGGTCTACACCCAGATCAACGGCGCCGTCGGCACCCTCGCACGGCTGCTCGGCTAAGGTCGGGCCGTGCCCTCGCTCCTGACCGTGCTGCGCGACCCGTCCTCGCGCCGCCCCGACCCCGAGCCGCTCGCGGTGGACCTCTTCCGGGTCATCGCCGTCGGCACCGCGATCTGGGGCGCGGTCCTTCTGGGCGCCGTCGTCGTGCACCTCACCACCGCCACGGACGCCGCCCGCTGGGTCCAGGTCGCGTGCGCGGGCCTCGCCCTGGGCGGGATCGGCCTGGCGTGGTCCGCCCGCAACCGGAAGCGCTGGCAGTCCGAGCGCGGCTGAACCGGACTGCTCAGCGCACCCGGAGCGTGACCGTCTTCGAGGTCTTCTTCGCGATGCTCGACGATCCCCGGTAGGTCACCTTGAGCTTGTGCGTGCCCTTCTTCAGGCGCGGCAGCGTGACCGTGATCTTGCCCTTGTGCTTCGACTTGAGCGTGACGGTCCGCAGCTTCTTCTTGCCCTCGTAGACCACCACCTTGCCCGTCGGCTTCGACACGCCCGCGACCTTGAGGGTGACCTTGATCTTGGCCTTCGAGCGCCGCGTGATCGTCTTCTTGACGAGCTTCGCGGAGACCTTCGGCTTCGCCTTGGTCACCTTGAGCCTCGCCGACGACGACGTCGAACCCTTGACCCCTGCCCGCGCGGGACGGAACTCGGCGGTGATCTTGTGGGTGCCCACCGTGAGGGTCCGCTTGACCTTCAGCGTGGCCTTGCCCTTCGCGACCGTGACCGTGCCGAGCTTCTTCTTGCCGTCGCGGAACAAGACCTTG
Organism: Actinomycetales bacterium; assembly: GCA_012514835.1. GTDB lineage: Bacteria > Actinomycetota > Actinomycetes > Actinomycetales > Cellulomonadaceae > JAAYZM01. The sequence goes on along the minus strand of JAAYZM010000324.1, from coordinate 269 downwards.
CCGGCCGTCGAGGCAGCCCCCGCCGAGACCGTGGCCGTGAGCGTTACGCGCTTCGTGGAGCCGTAGACCTGCGTGGAGCGTGAGGACCTCAGCGCGACCGTGGACTGCACGTCCCCGGGCTCGGGGTCCGGCTTCGGCGTCGGCTTTGGCTCGGGTTCCGGCTCCGGCTGGGGTTCCGGCTCGGGCTGGAACACCACCGTGGCGGGCTCGGGTTGCGCGGTGGCCTGCCCCCCGTTCTCGTTCGACGCCGTCCAACTCGGGGCCGACGG
>JAAYZM010000323.1 GCA_012514835.1 Actinomycetales bacterium | reverse complement strand
CTGGGCAAGTACACGAAGCTCGTGCAGTCGGCGAGCACGGGTGCCGTCCTCGTCTAGCGCCATCGTGGAGGGTCAGGAGCACGAGACCTCGACGCTGCGGGTCGTGTCCTTCAACCTGCTGCGTCTGACGATGGACGCGGACGCTGCGGCGCGCGTGGTGCGGGCTGCGGACCCGGACGTGCTCGGGGTCCAAGAGCCGCCGCGGGGACCGTGGGGGCGTGTGAGGCTGCGGCGCTTCGCGCGTGCGGCCGGGCTGCGCGTGGTCCTCGCGGGGCGGGGTGCACGGACCACGGCGCTCCTTGCCGCCCCACGCGTCCTGCCTGCGCACGACGTCGCGGTGCTGCGGCTGCGGTGGTGGGGCTCGCGGCTCGTGCGTCGCTGGTGGGCCCGGCGCGGGGTGGTCATGGCGCGCGTGGCCGGGCTCCATGTCGTCGTCGTGCATCTCGCCCTCGACGCGCCCGAGCGGCTGCGTCACACGGACGAGATCCTCGCGGCGCTCGCCACGCGCGAGGGCCCCACGGTCGTGCTCGGCGACCTCAACGAGCCCCCGACGGGTCCCGTGTGGGCGCGGCTCGCACCCGCCCTGACCGACGCAGCACCCGACGGCGCACCCACGTTCCCCGCGACGTCTCCGCGCCACCGCATCGACGCCGTGCTCGTGAGCCCGGGTGTCATGGTGCGCGAGGTGAGCGTCCTCGACGGACCGGACGTGCTCGTGGCGAGCGATCATCTGCCGCTCGTCGCTGACCTGGCCTAGGCGCGAGCGACCACGAGCCGCGAGTAGCCCGGGATGAGCACCTTGCGGGCCGCCTGCCGCGAGACCACCCGCAACGGGACGCCGTCGTCGAACAGCGTGTGCAGCACCGCGGAGATCTCCGCGCGCGCGAGCGCTGCACCGAGGCACAGGTGCCGTCCGGCCCCGAACCAGAGCTGGCGCGTCTCGCGCACGTAGGGACGGTCCACACGGAACGGCCCCACGTGGGAGTTCGCGGACCACGTGAGGATCATGACGCGCTCCCCGGCGCGCAGGGTGCGCCCGGCGACCTCGACGTCGGCGGCCACGCCCCGGCCGATCACGGACGCCGGACTCGTCATGCGCAGGCCCTCGCGCACCGCGGCTTCGACGATGTCGGTGCCCTGGGTGATCCCCGCACGCACCGTGTCCGTGACCGTCTCGCCCGCGGCGAGCCCCGCGAGGAGGCGGTGCTGCTCGCCCGTGTCGATCAGCAACGCGGTGGTGCGACCGATCGCGCTCGCGGACGTCTCGGTCCCCGCGACCATGAGGAGGCTCGCGAGGCCCGTGGTCTCCTCGAGGCCCAGCCCGAGCTCGCGGCAACGGCCCAAGAGCTGTTCAGGCCCGGCCGTGCGCCACCCGTCCGGCACGCCGCGCGTGAGCTCGGCGACGATCTCGCGCCCTGTCGCGACCTGCTCGGGGGTCAGGTACGTGCTGCCCGCGCTGCCGAGGGCGATCGAGGCGAGCCGCTCCCCGGTGCCGAAGGCGCGCAAGGCGTCCTCGTCGCGCGGCCACGCCACAGGGTCTGGGTGCTCGTCCGGGGCGGGGACACCGAGGAGGGAGATCATCATGCGCCCCACGAGGACGCGCGCGAGCCG
>JAAYZM010000322.1 GCA_012514835.1 Actinomycetales bacterium | reverse complement strand
CGTACCACTCGACGGCGGGGTCCAGCACCACCGGGAACTCTGCCTCGTCGGCCCAGGCCCGATCCAGCTCGAGACGCACCTCGTAGCCGGTCGAGGTGACCGTGACCTCCTGGTGCGCGCTGCCCGGCAGGCCGACCACGCGGTCGCCGGTCTGGGTCCACGCAGCCGGAGCCGGAAGCTCGAGCCCGGTGCCGTAGGCCACCCAGTTCTCGAACTGCCACGCCCCGCCCTCGTCCCGCGAGGGCTCTCCCAGGGTGTGCTCCGGATCGTGGATCGTCAGCCGAAAGTCTTGGCGCGCCTTGGCGTCCGCCAGCACGAAGTGCTTGCCCAGGCGCCCGTCGTCCGTGCGGAACTCCAGGTCCACACCGGTGAACACCTGCGCATAGCGCACCACACCGTCCTCGAGCACCGGCTCGGAGAGCGTCGCGCCCTGGAGCCCGAACACCAGCGGACCGGCCACGGTGTCGATCGTCACCAGGCTCTCGGCAGTGCGCCCGAAGCGCACCGGGTTCACCAACCCCGGCGCCTCGAAGGCAAAGTCACCCTGGCCCGGGACGATGGCCGTCTCGATGGGCACCCACCCGTCCGCCTCCAGCTTGAAGGCCGGCTAGGGGTACAGGCTCAGTGTCGTACGGTCGTCCTCGGTGCGCGAGTACGTCGTAGGAGTCCACGACTCGATCACCACCGGATCGGCCGCCCGGGGAGCTCGCGCCTCCGGCTGAGTCGCACGACCCGCCACGGAACCCGAGGGCGCCACCGGGGGCGAGGTACCGGCTCCCGGGCCGTTCTCCCCCGCTGCCGCCGGGGAGAACCAGGCAAGTCCCACAACAAGAGCGAAGGCAAGTAGCGCGCTGAGCCCCGCACTTTGACGGGAAGTCCCAGAACCGACCAGTGCCACGACTGACCCCCTACCCCCGGCTCCGTCGCCGGCGCGACCGTGCGCTACATGCTGCCCCCGATCCTGCCCAGAGTGCAAACACCTCACCTGAAAGGGTGAACAGTGCCTTGGGAACTGTCCCAATCCTCCGACTTCCTGACCCCACCAACCTCCGTCTTAGGCCCCGACGAAGCGGGGCTCGCCGCCCGTGACCTGGACCAGCTCGGCGAAGTTGGTGGGGAACACGGCGTGTGGGTGGCCGGCCGCGGCCCAGACGATGTCGAACTCTCCGAGGTCCTTGTCGATGACCGTGCGCACGGGGGCGGGATGGCCCACCGGCGCGACACCGCGGATGGGCTGACCGGTCGCGGCCCGCACGGCGTCGGCGTCGGCGCGCGTGATCGTGCCGCCGAGCGCGGCACCGAGCAGCTCGGTGTCGACGCGGTGCGCCCCGGAAGTCAGCACGAGCAGGGGTTCGCCGGCGAGCAGGAAGACGAGGGACGAGCAGATCGCCCCGACGGGCACGCCGAGCGCGGCAGCGGCCTGGGCAGCCGTGCGCGCGGAGTCGGCGAGCTGGCGCACCTCGCCCGGGAGCCCCAGCTCGGCGAGCACCTGCTGGATGTGCACGGCGTTGCGGTGCAGGGTCTCGGTCACGGAGCGGTTGCCTCCTGGTCGGGGGTCGCGGGGTCGCCGTCGTCGGGCAGGGCTTCGTCGTCCGACGGCGCGTCGCCGACGGCGGCACCCCCACCCGACCGGTTCGAGAACCACTGGATGATGCGGTCCACGAGGAAGCCGATGATGATGCCGCCGATCACGCCCACGACGATCGCGAGCACGGGCTGCCCCTCGAGCAGCGAGCCGGACGCGATCCCGATGAGGGCCGAGTAGCATGCCCACGTCACGGCGGCGAAGGCCGTGAGCCCCACGAAGCGCGGGCGGTGGTACCCCACGGCTCCCGCGGTCATGTTGACGGCGACACGCCCGATCGGCACGTACCTCGCCGCGATGATGAAGGACGCGCCGCGGTGCTCGAGGGACCGCTCGGCCCAGTCGAGCGCGGCCTGGGCGCGCTCGGAGCGCATGAACCCCAAGCGGCGCACGTTGATCTTCTTGCCGATCTGGTACGCGATCTGGTCACCGGTGAACGCACCGAGTGCCGCGAAGAGCAGGACGAACCCGAGGTTGGGGACACCGGAGGACCGGTTGAGGGAGCCGAGCGCGATCACCACCGACTCGCTCGGGATGGGTGGGAAGAACCCGTCGATCGTCGCGAAGCCGTACAGCGCCGGGAACACCCAGAAGGACTCGGCGAGCGCGAGGATCCAGGCCTCGAGGGTCTCGACCCACTCTGCGATCACGCGACATCCTCCCGTCGGGGCGCGGGCACGGACGGGCCCACCCCGTCAGGGTATGCGCCACCGGCCGTCTCGCGGATCGGGGACCAGCCCTGAGAGCGACCCTGAGCCGGGTCAGTCGAGCTCGAAGCCGAGCGCGCGGGCGGCAGCGTGGGGGTGGGGGTCGTTCGCCCAGTGCGCCGCCGCGGCGCCGGTGGCGAGGGACCGCGTCTCGGCACGGTCGATGTAGAGCACGCCGAGCAGGTGGTCCGTCTCGTGCTGGACGATCCGCGCGGGCCAGCCGGTGACCTCTTCGTCGAGCACGACGCCGTACTCGTCGAGGCCCGTGAGGTGCACGGCGCGGGCACGTCCCACCACGCCGGCCCAGCCCTGGACCGAGAGGCACCCCTCGTAGAACCAGGCGCGCTCGTCCCCCACAGCCTCGTACGCGGGGTTGACCAGGACGCGGAACGGGTACTGGTCCCGCTCCCGAGCCTCGGCGACCTCGGGGTCCGTGGGGCCCGGGTCCTCGATCACGGCGATCGCGAGCGGCAGCCCGATCTGCGGGGCGGCGAGCCCGACGCCCGGTGCCGCGCGCATGGTGCGGGTCATGAGCTCGATCAGCCGTGTGAGCTCGGCGTCGTCCAGCTGACCGTCGAAGGGCAGCGCCCCGTGCCGCAGGACGGGGTCCCCGGCCTGGACGATCGGGGCGACGTCGAGCTCGACGAGCTCCGCGACGGCGTCGCGCAGCCTCGAACCCGACTCGGCCGCGCTCACAGCGCGAGCCGCTCCCGGACGACGGCGGCCAGGTCTGCCGCGATCTCTTCCGCGATCTCGGCCGTCGCGGCCTCGACCATGACGCGCACGAGCGGCTCGGTGCCCGAGGGGCGCAGCAGGACACGACCCGTGGTGCCGAGGGTCGTCTCGGCCGTGGCGACGGCGGCGAGCAGCTCCGGGTCGCTCGCCGAGCGGGACTTGTCCACCCCCGCGACGTTCACGAGCACCTGCGGGAGCCGCGTGACGATCCCCGCGAGCTCGGCGAGGGACCGCCCGGTGGCCGCGACGCGCGCCGCGAGCTGGAGCGCGGTGAGGACGCCGTCCCCGGTCGTGGCGTGCTCGGAGATGATGAGGTGGCCCGACTGCTCGCCACCGAGCGCGAAGCCTTGCGCGCGCATCGCCTCGAGGACGTAGCGGTCGCCGACGCCGGTCTCGTGGAGCGTGATGCCCTGCTCGGCCATCGCGATCCGCAACCCGAGGTTGCTCATCACCGTCGCGACGAGGGTCTGAGCGTTCAGCGTGCCCGCCTCGGACATGGCGACGGCGAGCACCCCCATGATCTGGTCGCCGTCCACGAGGGCGCCGGTGTGGTCGACGGCGAGGCAACGGTCCGCGTCACCGTCGAACGCGACGCCGAAGTCGGCACCGGCGGCCACGACGGCGGCCTGGAGCTGCTCGGGGTGCGTCGACCCGCACTGCTCGTTGATGTTGCGCCCGTCGGGGCTCGCGTTGATGACCACGACGTCCGCGCCGGCCTGGCGCAGCGCGGCGGGACCGACCTCGCTCGCGGCGCCGTTGGCGCAGTCCACGGCGATGCGCAGACCTTCGAGGGACACGTCGATCGTGGACACGAGGTGGTCCACGTAGGTGTCGCGCCCCTGGCCCGTGTCGGTGACCACGCGTCCGACGTCGGCGCCCGTGGGCCGGTCCCACGGCTCGCCGAGGCGGTTCTCGATCTGGTCCTCGACCGCGTCGTCGAGCTTGTGCCCGCCGCGCGCGAAGAACTTGATGCCGTTGTCCGGCATCGCGTTGTGGGACGCCGAGAGCATGACGCCGAGGTCGACGTCCAGACGATCGGTCAGGTGCGCGACCCCGGGGGTCGGCAGCACACCGAGGACCGTGACGTCCACGCCGGCACTCGCGAGCCCGGCGACGACGGCGGCCTGGAGGAACTCGCCCGAGGCGCGCGGGTCGCGCCCGACCACGGCGCGCGGCCGGTGGCCCTCGAACGCTCCGCTCGTGCCGAGCACGTGCGCGGCGGCGACGGACAGGTCCAGGGCGAGCTCAGCCGTGAGGTCACGGTTGGCCAGCCCACGGACCCCGTCCGTGCCGAAGAGTCGACCCATCGGTGGTAACCCGAGGGAGCCGGATCAGCGCTTCGAGTACTGGGGCGCCTTGCGGGCCTTCTTGAGGCCAGCCTTCTTGCGCTCGACCGCGCGGGCGTCGCGCGTGAGGAAGCCGGCCTTCTTGAGCGCGGCACGGTTGTGCTCGGCGTCGATCTCGTTGAGCGCACGGGCGATGCCGAGGCGCAGCGCACCGGCCTGGCCGGTGGTGCCGCCACCGTGGATGCGCGCGATGACGTCGAAGCGACCCTCGACCTCGACGAGCACGAACGGCGAGTTCACGAGCTGCTGGTGCAGCTTGTTCGGGAAGTAGTCCTCGAGCGTGCGGCCGTTGATCTTCCACTGGCCGGTGCCGGGCACGAGGCGGACGCGCGCGACAGCCTCCTTGCGGCGGCCGAGGGCCTGGCCGGGAGCCGTGAGGCTCTGGCCGCGGTCGGCCTTGGGGGCCACGGTCTCGGTGGTGTAGCTCGTGGGGGCGTCGCCCTCGAGCTCGGTGTCGACGGTCGTGTCGCTCACGGGTGTCCT
>JAAYZM010000321.1 GCA_012514835.1 Actinomycetales bacterium | reverse complement strand
TCCGCCGCCGTCGTCGCCTCCTGACGTCCACACGCCGGGGCGAGGGGTCCGACGACGGCGAGGTGCGGGGACTAGCCTGTCCCGGTGCCCGCCGCGACCGAGAACCCCGAACCGGACTCCCCGGAGACCGGTTCTGCGGGCGGCTCGGTGACGGCGCACGAGGTCGACCCGCTCCTCGACCTCGCCGTCGACGCGCTCGGCGGGGCCCGGCGCGAGGGTCAGCACGAGATGGCGCGCGCCGTCGCGGACGCGCTCGGCTCGGCCCGCCCCCTGCTGGTCCAGGCCGGGACGGGCACGGGAAAGTCCCTCGCGTACCTCGTGCCCGCCGTGCACCACGCGGTGACCCAGGGCGAGCGTGTGGTGGTCTCGACCGCGACCATCGCGCTGCAGCGCCAGGTGGTCGCGCGCGACCTTCCGCTCGTGGCCGAGTCTCTCGCCGCCCACCTGGACCGCGCGCCCCGCACGGCGCTCCTCAAGGGCTGGCAGAACTACGTGTGCCGCAACAAGCTCGAGGGCGGCTACCCCGAGGACGAGCCTGCGCTCTTCGACACCCCGGGGCGCGGCGCGACTTCGGACCTCGGCGCCCAGGTGCTGCGGGTGCGCACGTGGGCGCACGAGACGGACACGGGGGACCGGGACGACCTGCAGCCGGGCGTGAGCGAGCGCGCGTGGCGCCAGGTCTCCGTGTCGAAGCTCGAGTGTCTCGGTTCGAAGTGCCGCTTCTTCTCCGAGTGCTTCCCGGAGAACGCGCGCGAGAAGGCGCGCCAGGCAGACGTCGTGGTGACCAACCACGCGATGCTCGCGGTCGCGGCGACGGGTAGCCCGGGTGCCTTGCCCGAGCACGACGCGATCGTGGTGGACGAGGCGCACGACCTCGCGGACCGCGTCACGACCTCGGCCACGGTCGAGCTGTCGGTCCCCGTGATCGAGCACGCAGCCCGGCTCGCGACGCGGCACGGGGGGTTGCCCGCGGTCGAGCTCACCGAGGCCGGCGCGCGGCTCGGTGTCGCGCTCGAGGCCGTCCCCGACGGGCGGCTGCGGCTCGGCCTGCCGGACGAGCTCCGGCTCGCCGTCATGAGCGTGCGTGACGCCCTGCGCACCCTCATGACCGCCCTGAAGCCCGCCGCGGGCGCCGACGCGCAGGCCGAGGCTGGCACGAAGCTCGCGCAGGCTTCCGTGCTCGAGCTCTTCGAGGTGGCCGAGCGGATGCTCATCGACCCCGTGCCCGGGAAGGGCGACGTGCTGTGGGTCGCCCGCAGCGAGCCCGAGCGCGGCGGCGGGGTGCGCCTGCACGCCGCACCGCTCGGCGTCGCGGGACTCATCGCGGGCGCGCTGTTCTCCGAGAAGGCCGTGGTCCTCACCTCCGCGACCCTCACGCTCGGGGGGTCCTTCGAGCCGCTCGCGCGTTCCGTGGGCCTCGGGCCCGGGGGGAGCGCCGACGACGGCGGCAGCGGGGCGGACAGCGCGAGCAGGTCGGAGATCTCGAGCGGGCGGGACGGCGGGTGGCGCGGGATCGACGTCGGCAGCCCGTTCGACTACCGCTCCCAGGGCATCGTCTACGTCGCGAAGCACCTGCCCGAGCCGGGGCGCGAGCCCGCCACGGAGTCCCAGCTCGACGAGATCGCCGAGCTCGTCACGGCCGCCGGAGGGCGCACGCTCGGGCTCTTCAGCTCGCACCGTGCGGCGCGCGCCGCCGCGGAAGCCATGCGCGAACGCCTCGACGTCGAGGTGCTGCTGCAGGGCGAGGACCAGCTCTCGACGCTCGTCGCGCAGTTCGCCGCGGAAGAGACCACGTGCTTGTTCGGGACGCTCGGGCTCTGGCAAGGCGTCGACGTCCCGGGGCGCGCGTGCTCGCTCGTCATCATCGACCGGCTGCCGTTCCCGCGCCCCGACGACCCGGTCCGCTCCGCGCGCGCCGAGGCGGCCGACCGTGCGGGGGGCAACGGGTTCATGCAGGTCAGCGCAACCCATGCCGCCCTCATGCTCGCCCAGGCGGCGGGTCGTCTCATCCGCACCACCCAGGACCGCGGCGTCGTCGCCGTCCTCGACCCGCGCCTCGCGACGCGGCGCTACGGGGCCTTCCTCACGCGCTCGATGCCTCCGTTGTGGCCTGCGACCGACCGCGAGACGGTCCTCGGCGCGCTGCGCCGCCTCGCGGCGCTACCGTGACGGGCGTGGACACCAACCTCGACCCCCAGGTCGACACCAGGACGACCAAGCTCGCGATCGTGGGCGCCGGATCGGTGGGCGCGACCATGGCCTACGCCGCTCTCATGCGCGGCGCGGCCCGCACCATCGCGCTCTACGACCTGAACGCGTCGAAGGTCGAGGCGGAGGCCCTCGACCTGCGCCACGGGATCCAGTTCGCGCCCATGGCGCAGGTGATCGGGTCCGACGACGTCGCGGTGTGCGAGGGGGCCGACGTCGTCGTCGTGACCGCAGGGGCGAAGCAGAAGCCGGGTCAGACGCGCCTCGAGCTTGCCGAGACCACCGTCGCACTCGTGCGCCGCATGATGCCGGGTCTCGTCGAGGCGGCGCCGGACGCGGTGTTCATCATGGTCACCAACCCCGTGGACATCGTCACCTACGCGGCGCTCCGGGTCTCCGGCTTGCCGCCCGAGCGGGTGTTCGGCTCCGGCACGGTGCTCGACTCCTCGCGGCTGCGCTACCTCGTGGCCCAGCACTGCGGGGTCGCGGTGCAGAACGTCCACGCGTACATCGCAGGCGAGCACGGTGACACCGAGTTCCCGCTGTGGAGCTCCGCGACGATCGGTGGCGTGCCGCTCCTCGAGTGGCCCGGGATCGACGGCGGGGGCGGCCCGCTCACGCGCGAGGTGCGCGACCGCATCACGCACGAGGTGGTGCGCTCGGCCTACCGGATCATCGAGGGCAAGGGGGCCACCAACTACGCCGTGGGGCTCGCCACGACGCGCATCATCGAGGCGGTCCTCAAGGACGAGCACCGCGTGCTCCCGGTCTCTCGGCTCCTCGACGGGTATCACGGGCAGAGTGACGTGTGCCTGTCCGTGCCGACCGTGGTGGGTCGCGACGGCGCGCAGACCCAGCTCGAGGTGCCGATGAGCGCCGACGAGCTCGCGGACCTGCGCGCGTCGGGCGAGGCCCTGCGCAAGGTCGCGCGCGACCTGGGGCTCTAGCTCTCGAGCACGCGCGCTACAGCGAACGCAGGACGGAGACGACCCGACCGAGGATCTGGTACTCGTCCGCCTCGATCGGCGCGTACGCGGCGTTCTGGGGCAGCAGCCACACCTTGCCGTCCGTGCGCTTGAACGTCTTGACCGTCGACTCGCCGTCGTACATCGCCGCGACGATCTGACCGTTCTCCGCGGTGGGCTGCGAGCGGACCACCACGAGGTCGCCGTCGCAGATCGCGGCGTCGATCATCGAGTCGCCCGCGACCTTGAGCAGGAAGAGATCGCCGTCCCCGACCAGCTGGCGGGGGAGCGGGAACACGTCCTCGACGTGCTGCTCGGCGAGCACGGGTCCACCCGCCGCGATCCGGCCCACGAGGGGGACGTACGAGGGCTCGGGGACCTCGTCACCGGCCGCGAGGTGCTCGGAGCCGTAGGACGGCTGGTCGAAGCCGCGGGGCCGCAGCGCGCGGGAGTCGTCCGGGTGGATGACCTCGATCGCGCGCGGACGGTTCGGGTCGCGGCGCAGGTAGCCCTTGCGCTCGAGCGTCGTGAGCTGGTGCTTGACGCTCGACGGGCTCACGAGGCCCACGGCCTGACCGATCTCGCGCATGCTCGGTGGGTAGCCGCGGTCCACGATCGACGTGCGGATCGTGTCGAGGATCTTGCGCTGGCGGGGTGTCAGCCCGTCCTGGGGGGACGGCCGCTCGGGCAACGAGTGCACCGTGGCGAGATCGCCGTCCTGCCCGTCGGTCGGGGTGGGTCCGTCGCTGTTCACGGCTCTGTCTCCGCATCTGTCCGGGGTCGTTGTCAGTGGCTCGTGGTCGGCTGTGTCCAGGTTAGGGCGGGATCGCCCCGACGCCAAACACCTGTTCGAGCGTGTCGCGTCGAGAGCGGATCCCGTGCACTTGACACCGTACACCCGTTCGAGGGAACATCTGTATGAAGAACAAAGGTTCGACACCGACGAAGGAGCAGACCATGAGCGCGATGACGTGGGAGCACAGCGGGGCGATGGTCCGTGGCCGCGACGCGCGCCCCTTGCACCTCACCGCACGCGGCCGCAAGGTCGTCACGACGCTCGCGGTCGTGCTCGCGCTCGCCGTGGGCCTCGTCGGCGGGCGCGCCATGGCCTCGAGCCCCGAGGAGGGGATCGCCGTGGACGTCTACACCGTGGGTGCGGGGGAGTCGCTCTGGTCGATCGCCGCGGGTCGCACCGCCCCGGGTGCCGACGTCCGGGACACGATGGACGCGCTGCGGGACCTCAACGAGCTGTCGAGCTCCGCCCTCGCTGCCGGGCAGCAGCTCCTCGTGCCCGTGGCCAGCGACTGAGCGCTGTTTGCGCACGGCCCGCCCGCGGTCTAGGTTTCTCGCAGATGTGGTGGGACGCCCTCCAGGCGCGTCCCCGTCCCGGCGCAGCACAGGTGCCGGGCCCAACGCGAGGAGGCGACGTGCACTGCCCGTTCTGCAGGCACGGCGATTCACGGGTGGTCGACTCACGGACCTCCGACGACGGCGCGTCGATCCGACGGCGCCGCCAGTGCCCCGAGTGCGGGCGCCGTTTCACCACGATCGAGACGGCGAGCCTGTCCGTGGTGAAGCGGTCCGGGGTGGTCGAGCCCTTCAGCCGCGAGAAGATCATCGCCGGCGTGCGCAAGGCGTGCCAGGGCCGCCCCGTCTCCGAGGACGACCTCGCGATGCTCGCCCAGCGGGTCGAGGAGAACGTCCGCGCGGGCGGGAGCGCCGAGATCGACGCCTACGAGGTGGGCCTGTCGATCCTGGGCCCCTTGCGCGAGCTCGACGAGGTCGCCTACCTGCGTTTCGCGTCCGTGTACCAGGCCTTCTCGAGCCTCGAGGACTTCGAGGTCGCGATTACGGCGCTGCGTGCTGAGAACGAGGCCGCCGAAAAGGGCGAGGCCATTGCGGACGAGGCGGAGGACGCCGGCTCGCGAGCCTGACGTCCCCCGCGCCGCCTCGTCAGCGGTGCCGGTTCAGCTCTGTGAGGACCGCGCCCAGAGGTTGATTCCACCGTCCACCGCGTGCGGCTCGATCGCCGCGAGCTCGTCGTCGGACAGCTCGAGCCGTCCGAGGGACGCGAGGTTGTCCTCGAGCTGGGCCACCGAGCTCGCCCCGAGCAGGAGCGACGTGACGCGCTCGTCCCGCAGCGCCCACGCGAGCGCGAGCTGAGCGAGGGACTGACCGCGTGCCGCGGCGATCTCCGCGAGGGCGCGGGCGTGCTCGAAGTACTCCTCCGAGAGGAACTCGGCGTGCAGGGACCCTTCGCGCGCCGCGCGAGAGTCCGCGGGGACACCGTCGAGGTAGCGGCTCGTGAGCATGCCCTGCGCGAGCGGGGAGAACGCGATGAGGCCCATGCCCACCTCGTCGAGGACGTCGAGGAGGTTCTTGCCGTCCGCGTCCGGGTCCGGCTGCTCGATCCACCGGTTGAGCATCGAGTAGGAAGGCTGGTGGATCAGCAGGTCGAGCCCGATGTCCCGGGCGATCGCCACGGCCTCGAGCGTGCGCGAGGCCGAGTACGAGGAGAGGCCCGCGTAGAGCGCCTTGCCCGAGTCCACGGCGGACTTGAGCGCACCGATCGTCTCCGTGAGCGGGGTGTCCGGGTCGAAGCGGTGGGAGTAGAAGATGTCGACGTAGTCGAGCCCCATCCGGCGCAGCGACGCGTCGAGCGAGGCCAGCAGGTACTTGCGCGAGCCCCACTCGCCGTACGGCCCCGGGTACATCCAGTACCCGGCCTTCGTCGAGACGACGATCTCGTCTCGGTACGGGCGCAGGTCCGTGGCGAGCATGCGACCGAAGGACTCCTCGGCGCTGCCGGGCGGGGGGCCGTAGTTGTTCGCGAGGTCGAAGTGCGTCACGCCATGGTCGAACGCGTGGCGGACGATCTCGCGCTGGGTGGACTCGGGGTTGGCGGTCCCGAAGTTCTGCCACAGACCCAGGCTGATCGCGGGGAGCTTCAGGCCGCTGCGTCCGCTGCGGCGGTAGGCCATCGTGTCGTAGCGGTCGGGGGTGGCGGTGTAGGGATCGGTCATGGCTCGAATCTAGTGCCGCAGGGGTCGCGGCGAGCAAAGATGTTGCCGCGGCGGCCGGGCGCGACGCAGGCTAGGGTCGACGAGTTGGCTACGAACCGAGGAGGCGCCACGATGGCCGAGAAGGACGAGGGCGCCCCGGGCGCGCCGAGCGAGGACACGAAGGCGAAGTTCCGTGAGGCGCTCGAGCGCAAGAAGGCTGCAGGGCACCGGTCCGCCGACGGTGCGGACAACACGGGGTCCGTGCACGGGCCGGAGACGAGCGGGTCGAGCCAGCGCATGTTCCGCCGCAAGTCCGGCTGAGCCCACGCAGACGCCGAAGGGGCGGGTGCACCGTACGGTGCACCCGCCCCTTCGTCTGTCTCGGGGCTCTAGCTCAGGGTGCGCAGGCGGATGGTCTGCTCCATCGCGCCGAGGGCCTCGATCACGTCCGTGCTGACCTCGCCGTCGACGTCGGTGACGACGTACCCGAGGTCGCCGCGGGTCGCGAGGAGCTGACCGGCGATGTTGACGCCGTGCTCGGCGAGGGTCTGGTTGACGTTCGCGAGCACCCCGGGCGTGTTGCGGTGCAGGTGGGCGAAGCGGTGACGGCCGCCAGCCTGCTCGAGCGCGAGGTTGGGCAGGTTGACGCTCAGCGTGGTCGACGCCGTGGCGAGGTAGTCGCGGAACTTGCCCGCCACGAAGCGGCCGATCGACTCCTGTGCCTCTTGGGTCGAACCGCCGATGTGGGGGGTGAGGATGACGTTGGGCAGGCCGCGCAGCTCGGAGTCGAACGCTTCACCGCGCTTCTTCGGCTCGACGGGGAACACGTCCACGGCGGCGCCGGCCACGTGACCGGCCAGGATGGCCTCGCGCAGGGCGGCGTAGTCGACGACGAAGCCGCGGGAGAGGTTGAGGAAGATCGAGCGGGGCTTCATCTTCGCGAACTGCTCGGCGCCGAAGAGGCCCGCGTTGCCGGAGCGGCCGTCGACGTGGAGGGTCACGGTGTCTGCGACGGCGAGCAGCTCGTCGAGCGACTCGGCGCGCCGGGCGTTGCCGAGGGCGAGCTTCTCCTGCGTGTCGTAGAAGACGACCGACATGCCGAGGTTCTCGGCGAGCACCGAGAGCTGGGTGCCGATGTTGCCGTAGCCGACGATGCCGAGCGTGCGGCCCCGCACCTCGTGGGCGCCGTCGGCCGTCTTGTCCCACACTCCCTCGTGGAGCGCACGGTCGCGCTCGGTGAGGCGCCGGGCGAGCGCGATGATCTCCGCGAGGGCGATCTCGACCACGGAGCGCGTGTTCGAGAAGGGGGCGTTGAACGCCGCGACACCGTGCTGGGCGGCGGCGCCGAGGTCGATCTGGTTGGTGCCGATGCAGAACGCGCCGATCGCGAGGAGCTCGGGGGCGTTCGCCACGACCCGCTCGGTGACCTGGGTCTTGGAGCGGATGCCGAGGAGCGAGACGCCGTCGAGCGCCGAGATGAGCTCGTCCTCGTCGAGGGCGCCGGACTGGGTGATCACCTCGATCCCCTGCGCGGTGAGCAGGTCGTGAGCGACGGGGTGAAGGTTCTCGAGGAAGAGGGCACGTAGCACGCACCCATGGTGCACCTCGGGCGCGCTGGGCCCAAACCGATATCGCCCGTCGGACGCCGTGGGGGTCGGGAGGGGTCAGAAGTCGCCGTCGGTGAAGCCCGCCGGGAGCTCCTCGGCGTGCGCGACGCGGAGCTGTGTGGTGGGTCGGGTCATCGCGACGTAGAGGTTGCCGGGGGACTCGGCGAGGATCTCCGCGGGCTCGCACAGCACCACCACGTCGAACTCGAGCCCCTTGGACTGGCGCGCGGTCAGGACGCTCAGCACGGGCTCCCCGCTGTGCGGGTCGCGCCGGGCGAGGTCGGCGAGTGCTGAGCGCGCACGGTCGAGCCACGTCTCGGGGACGACGACGGCCACCCGGCCGCCCTCGGCGTCCGCGAGCGACTCGAGCGCGGCGGTGACGTGCTGGTGCGCGGTGGCGAGCGGGTCGTCCGAGCGGGTGAGGACGAGCGCGTCCGGGACGTCGCGAGCGGAGGTGAGCGGGCTCGGGGCCAGCCCGGCCCGTCGTGCGACCCGCATCGCGGCCTGCGTGATCGTCGCGGGCGTGCGGTAGCTCACGGTGAGCTCCGCGAGGCGCCACGTCGTGGAGAGCACGGGGTCGAGGCGCTCTGCCCACGTCGCCGTGGCACCGCGCGCCGCAGTCTGGGCGAGGTCGCCGACGATCGTCAGGGAGCGGGTGGGGACGCGCCGCAGCACGGTGCGCCAGTCCATGGGGGAGAGCTCTTGGGCCTCGTCGACGATCACGTGGCCGTACGTCCACGACCGGTCCGCCGCGGCGCGCTCGGCCGTGGTGAGCGACGGCCCGCGCGACGCGAAGCGTTCCGCGAGCTGCTCGGCGGAGACGAAGGGAGCGGCGGCGGACCTCTCGAGCACGCTGCGCGCGTACTCGACGTCTTGCGCGTGCCGCTCGGCGTCCTGCTGGGCGCGCGCCCGTTCCGCCTGGTCGTCCTCGCCGAGGAGCTCGGCCGCCTCGTCGAGGAGCGGGACGTCCGCCGGGGTCCAGGGGGAGCCCTGGGGGCGGACGAGCAGCGCCCGTTCGTGCACGCTCAGCTCCGGTGCGGCGGCCTCGAGCCGGTAGGGCTTCGCGTAGAGGTCCTCGACGAGCCCTTGGGGCGTGAGGGGCAGCCACGCGAGGTTGAGCGCGATGCGGACCTCGCGCGTGGTGCGCAGGTCCTCGATGATGTCGCCGCGCTCGTCGGGCGGGACGGGGAAGGCGAGCTGCTCCGCATACTGCGCGGCGAGGCGCGAGAGCATCTCCCGCACGAAGGTCACGCGTGCCTGGTTGTGCGGCCGGTGGCTGCGCCGCGCGCGGGAGATCGCGGCGCGCACGTCCGCGGGGCGCACGGTGATGGTGCGGCCGTCGATGCTGATCTCTTGCGGGGCGGCCGGGACGCGCTGCCGCTGGCGCACGGCGCGCTCGATGATGCGTGCCCACGCGGCACGCCCCTTGATCTCCGCGACCTCGGGCGACTCCTCGCCGCGCGCCCGGACGCCCGGGACGAGGTCCGCGATCGTGGTGGCGAGCACCCCCGTCTCGCCGAGCGACGGGAGCACCTGGTCGATGTACCGCAAGAAGTCGTCGCTCGGCCCCACGACGAGCACGCCGGAACGCTCGAGGGTCGCACGGTGCGCGTAGAGCAGGTACGCGGCACGGTGCAGCGCGACCGCCGTCTTGCCCGTGCCCGGACCGCCCTGGACCACGAGGGCACCGGTCAGCTCGGAACGCACGATGACGTCCTGCTCGGCCTGGATCGTGGCCACGATGTCGTGCATCTTGCCCGTGCGGCCCGCGGCGAGCGACGCGAGCAGCGCACCCTCGCCCGCGAGCTGGGTGAGGTCGTCGCGCTCCTCGAGGGCGTCGAGGTCGAGCACGTCGTCCTCGAGGCTCGTCACCCGGCGCCCGCGCGTGACGAGGTGGCGGCGCCGTGTCACGCCGTCGGGCCGCGCCGCCGTCGCGCGGTAGAAAGGTTCCGCGGCGGGGGCGCGCCAGTCGGTCAGGAGCGGGTTGTGCTCGGCGTCGGTGAGCCCGATCCGGCCCACGTACCGCCGCTGGCCGTCCACGAGGTCGAGGCGACCGAACACGAGGCGGTCCTCGACGGACTCGAGCTGCGCGAGCCGGTCCTCGTACATCGTCGCGAACGAGTCGCGCTCCGAGCGGTTCTGCATGTTCCCGCCGGTCCGGGCGCGTCGGGTCTGGGCCAGCCGCGCGCGGCTGTGCGCGCGCAACGCGTCGAGCCGCTCGTACACGCCGTCGACCACGAGCTGCTCGCCCGCGAGCTCGGTGTGCAGGGTCTCGCCGGGTTCCTTCGTGGGACTCGTGGGTCGTGGTTGGGGCTCGTGCGTCGTACGAGTGTGGGTCACGCTCTTCCCTTCGACCCCGTCGGTGGCCGCCTGCTCCCCGCGAGGGCGGCCGTCCATTATCCGCCAAGCGTGCGCCCGAGTCCATCTGGCGATCATGGAATCCTGGGGGGCGGTGGGGCGTTGACCCAGGAGCACCAGCACACGACCAAGGAGAGATCGGGCGCGATGCGCAACCCCAGGAAGCTCTACGAGATCGACACCGAGGTAGCGGCGAGGCTCGCCGAGATGAACGGTGCGCCCGTGCTCGTGCACGCGGTGCGCGGCTTCGTCGACTCCGGCTCGGTCGCCGCGGTGATCTCCGAGCACCTCGTCTCGTCGTCGGACCCCTTGCGGCTCGCGACCTTCGAGGTCGACGAGCTCCTCGACTACCGCAGCCGTCGCCCGGCCATGACCTTCGCGTCGAACGCGTGGGTGGACGTCGACGCACCCGAGCTCGTCATCGACGTGGTGCCGGACGCGGAAGGCACGCAGTACCTGCTGCTGCACGGCCTCGAGCCGGACACGCAGTGGGAACGTTTCGCCGCCGCGACCACCCAGATCATCGAGGACTTCGGGGTCTCGCTCGTCGTCGGCGTGCACGGCATCCCCATGGCCGTGCCGCACACCCGCGAGCTCTCCGCCACGGTCCACGGCACGCGCCCCGAGCTCGTCGCCGACTTCCCGTCGTGGTTCGGGAACGTCCAGGTCCCGGGCAGCGCGTCCTCGCTCCTCGAGCTGCGGCTCGGCGAGGCGGGGCACGATGCGGTCGGGCTGGCCGTGCACGTGCCGCACTACCTGGCCTCCTCGACCTATCCCGCCGCGGCGGTAACGGGACTGGGGTTCATCGAGCGGCTCACGGGGCTGGACCTCGACGCTGCCGGGCTCGAGCCGGCCGTGCTCCAGGCGGCGGAGGAGGTCGAGCGCCAGCTCTCCGACTCCGACGAGGCGCTCGAGGTGGTGCGGGCGCTCGAGAACCAGTACGACGCCTTCCGCCGTGGCACGGAGGCCGAGGGCATGCTCGCCTCGGGAGCGCCGATCCCGACGGCCGAGGAGCTCGGTGACGAGTTCGAACGCTTCCTTGCCCAGCAGAGCAAGGATCCCGGTCAGCAGTAGCGTCAGCCTTTACCACATCGTTACCAACAAAGGTGCCCTCGGGCGGTCAGAAGTCATGGCGCGCCCTCAAAGGTGCATGGCAGAGTGTGGGCCGTTGCAGTGACGTACTACCGCTCGACCCGGCGCCGCTCGGCGGCACCCCAGCCCCTGAGGCTGGTCCACCCGGTTGGGGACGTGGGACGAAGCATTGCGGCAGGAGGCCGGAACACGTCCGGTCGAAAGACCGTCCCCGGATGGAAACGTAAGGAAGCAAGCTATGGCACAGGGTGCTGTGAAGTGGTTCAACTCGGAGAAGGGCTACGGGTTCATCGCCCAGGACGGCGGCGGCGCCGACGTCTTCGTCCACTACTCCAACATCGAGTCGCAGGGCTACCGGACCCTCGAGGAGGGTCAGCGCGTCGAGTTCGAGATCACGCAGGGCCCCAAGGGCCCGCAGGCGGAGAAGGTCGTCCCGGTCTGAGCCGCACGCCCACCTTCTGACCGAGGCCGCACCCGTCGAGGGTGCGGCCTCGCGGCGTCTCAGCCCGCCATGGGAGGGGGATCGGGTGGTGCGGGGTCGCGCAGCACGGGGGCCGCGCCCGCGAACTCGGTGAGATCGGGGCCCGCGAGGAGGCGGGTCGGGGCGGGTAGCGAGCGGATCGCCCGGGCCAGGGCCGGGGCGGTGAGCGCCCCCGCGTCGTCGCTCGCTGCGATCACGACGTTCCCGTAGCGTCGCCCGCGCAGCTGCGCGGGCTCGGCGGTCATGACCACGGCGGGGAAGACGGAGCGCACCGTCGCCACCTCCGACCTCGCGAGCGTGAGCGGGGGGCGGTCGGCGCAGTTGGCGAGGTAGGCCCCGCCCGGGCGCAGCACGCGCGCCACCTCGCGCGTGAACTCGGCGGTGGTGAGGTGGTCGGGGGTGCGCGCGTCGGCGAAGACGTCACGGATCACCACGTCGGCGCTCGCGTCGGGCAGCGAGGCGAGGACCTCGCGCGCCTCGCCCACGCGCAGGCGCAGCGCCGGGGAGCGCGGCAGGTCGAACCACTCGCGCACGTGGTTCGCGAGCACGGCGTCGATCTCGACGGCGAGCTGTCGCGAGCGCGGCCGCGTCGCGTGCACGTACCGGGCGAGGGAGCAGCCCGCGGCGCCGAGGTGGACGACGGCGAGGGGTTGGCGCTCGGGTGCGAGACGGTCGACGACGGCGGCCATCTGCTGCATGTACTCGAACTCGAGGTGCTCGGGGTCGTCGAGATCGACGTGCGAGCTCGGGACGCCGTCGAGCATGAGCGTGTACGAGCGCGGTGCTCCGGGGTCGGGGACCAGCTCGACCACGCCCGTGGTGGTGGGGACCGGCTCCGTCGGGAGGGGCGATGTCAGTGGTGCGCGCGATGATGCGTTGCGACGGGCCATGGCTCCACGGTAGGCCCGCGGCGAGGGTTGACGAGATCGAACGAATGTTCGACACTGGAGGGGTGAAGGTCATGAGGACAGCGCGGAACGCGACGGGTGTGCGCCGGGCCCCGGTCCCGCTCGCGACGGCACAGCTATTGCGACGGGCCGACGCCGAGCTGCTCGCGGCTCGGTTCACCGCGGACCCGGACGACCGCTTCGTGCACGCGCACCTCGCGGCCCTGCGTGCCGCGGCGGCGCTCGTCGCGGCGTGGGAGACGCCGTCCGCCCGGCGTGGGCCGCGCGCCGTGTGGGAGCTGCTCGCACGCACGGCGCCCGAGTTCGAGGGCTGGACGGCCTACTTCGCGTCCGGGGCGCACGAACGCGCTCAGGTCGAGGCGGGAGCGGAAGGTGTCGTGAGCGACGCACGTGCCGAGGAGGTCCTCGTGACGGCGGAAGACTTCGTCGACGAGATCCGCATCGCGCTCGAGGAGTCCTCCGCAGCCCGCGCCGCCGAGCGCGGACCCGGCGCCCAGGTCGGTTGACGCGATGAGCCGGGCACGGCCAGCTCTCGACGTCGCGCGGGACTGGGGGAGCGAGGAGGGCGGAGCGCACGTCCTCCACGTCGACATGGACGCGTTCTTCGCCTCCGTCGAGCTCGCGCGGAGGCCGCACCTGCGCGGACGCCCCGTGATCGTCGGTGGCAAGGAGCGCTCCGTCGTCCTCGCGGCGACCTACGAGGCCCGAGCCTTCGGGGTCCACTCCGCCATGCCGATGGCGCGGGCGATGCGCATGTGCCCGCACGCCGTCGTGATCCCGCCCGACCACCGCGCCTACCGCGAGGTCTCCACCTCGGTCATGGAGATCCTCGGGGAGATCACGCCCCTCGTCGAGCAGATCAGCGTGGACGAGGCCTTCCTCGACGTCTCGGGCGCGCGACGTCGGCTCGGTTCCCCCACCGTGATCGCGGAGCGGATCCGTTCCCGCGTGCTCGCCGAGCACCAGATCACGTGCTCGGTGGGCGTCGCGGCCAACAAGTTCGTCGCGAAGCTCGCGTCCACCTACGCCAAGCCCGACGGGCTGCTCCTGGTCCCGCGTGCCGCGACGGTCGACTTCTTGCACGCACTGCCCGTCGAGTCCCTGTGGGGCGTGGGGGAGCAGACGCAGGCGGCACTAGCGCGCTGGGGGCTGCGCACGGTCGCGGAGCTCGCGCACGCGGACGTCGCGACGGTCCAGCGTGCGGTGGGCCGTGCGGCCGGGGCGCACCTGCACGACCTCGCGTGGGGCCGCGACCCCCGGCCCGTGAGCCCGGGTCGTGTCGAGAAGTCGATCGGCGCCGAGTCGACGTTCGGTCGGGACCAGCACGACCTCACGGTGGTCCAGGAGCGGATGCGCGGGCTCGCGGACGAGTGCGCCTCGCGCTTGCGCACCCAACGGCTCGTCGCCCGGACCGTCTCGCTCAAGGTGCGCACGAGCGACTTCAAGACGCTGACGCGCTCGCGCACGCTCACGTCACCCACGGACGGCGGCCGCGAGATCTACCTCCTCGCGCGCGAGCTGCTCGCCGGGGTGGACCTCCGGGGGCTTCCCGTCCGCCTCGTCGGAGTCCGCGCCGAGGGCCTCTCCGACGCGGGATCCACGCCCGTCCAGCCGGCGTTCGACGGCCTCGACGTGGGTGCGGGGACCAGCGAGGACACGGGCGAGGGGGAGTCCGCGCCTCGAGAAGCCGTCCTCGCCGCCGAGCATGCGATGGACCACGTCCGCGAGCGGTTCGGCCGTGCGGCGATCGGCCCCGGGGTGCCCCCGGTCCGTCGAGCGGCGCCTTCGACTACACACGGGGCGCGCGGCCATCTATCCTAGGGAGCACGACGTCCGTGGGAATCGCCCTCGACGCCAGCCTTGGGAAACGGAGGTGCCGATGCCTCTCTCCGAGTTCGAGCAGCGCGTGCTGGAGCAGATGGAGCGCCAGCTCGCCTCTGACGACCCGAGGCTCGCCTCGACGATGCAGTCCGGTGGCCACTCGGGCATGCGGCACTGGATCGTCGCGGGGCTCGGGGCCGTCGTCGGCCTGCTCGCCCTCGTCGGCGGCGCGGCCCTCTCCCAGGTCTGGCTCGGCGTCGTGGGTTTCCTCGTCATGTTCGCCGCCGTCGCGTACGGGTTCTCCCCGCCGCGCCGCAAGAAGGGCCCGCAAGGGGTCGTCGGCCGTGACGGTTCCGTCGCCCCGCGTCGCCCCGCCGCGCGCCGTCAGCCGTTCATGTCGAGGCTCGAGGAGCGCTGGGACCGTCGTCGCGACGAGCGGGGTCGCTGACCGCCGCACCGCGCATCACGGCAGCGACGTCCCGCTCGAGCTCTTCGTGCGTCGTCTCGGGGGCCGAGGGTGCGTAGCGCGTCCGCTCGACCGCTCCCGCAAGGGCGCGCAGGGCACGCAGCGCGTCGGCGTCGATCGGTGCGCGTGTGCGACGCTCCACCTGGTGGCTCACCGTGGCGATCACCTGGCGTGGGGTGCGCGAGTCGGACCACGTGATGCCGATCGCGGCGAGCCGCTCGCGCAGCTGTGACCACGCCGTCTCGGGGCCGAACGTGCGGGTGACCCGCCGGCGGAGCCTCCTCGCCAGGAGCACGCCCCCGGCGACCAGCGCGACGAGCACGAGCGAGGCGGCCACGAGCACCCACGCGGGGGCCTCGCGGAGCGTGCGCGCGACGGACTCGGCGAACCCGCCGCTCCCGGCAGCCGTCCCGCCGGTGGGACGGGCCGAGGGGACGGCCGTCGACGTCGGCAGCTCGCCACCGAACGTGGGGTCCTCGCCGACGTTCGCGAACGGGTCCGCGTACGCGGGCGGGAAGCCGGACTGCACGGCGGGCGTCGGCTCGAACCGGACCCAGCCGATGCCCTCGAAGTGCAGCTCGGGCCACGTGTGGGCGCGGTCGCCGCGCACCTCGTAGGTCCGCTGGCCCGTCCCGGGGGTAGAGCTGCCGGGCAGGAACCCGACGGCCATGCGTGCCGGGATGCCCAGGGTGCGGGCCATCACGGTCATCGCGGTGGCGAACTGGACGCAGTAGCCCTGCCCCGACTCGAGGAAGTCCCACACGGCGTCACCGGTCACCGGGTCGGGGATCTCGGTCTGGTACTCGAACGGGCGGCTGCGCAAGAAGGTCTGGAGCAGCAGCGCCTGGTCGTACGGGGTCGACGCGCGCTCGGTCACCTCGAGGGCCCTCGTCGCGATGTCCTCGGCGTGCTCGGTCTCCGGCACCGCGAGGTAGGTCTCGACGTCGAGCGGTTCGCCCACCGCGGTGGCGCGCAGGTCGTCGGCGTCGAACCACGGGAGCACCACGTCCATCGCGTAGGTCATGCCACGCAGGGTGCGCGACCGGCCGCTCACCTCGTCGCGCTCGGCGTCGTAGTGCCACTGCCCGGGCGCCTCCACGGTGCGCGGGAAGGTCGGGATCGGGAGCTGGTCCTCACGCAGCGCGACCACCTCGACGTCCACGCGGGTCACGGCCGCGCCCTCTGTCTCGCCGTCGTACCCCCCGGGCCAGAGCATCTCGCCCGAGCCGGCTGGCACGGTCTCGCCGCCCGCGGGGCCGGCCGACCACGCCTCGCCGTCGAAGTCCCGCAAGGTGCGCAGCCGCAGCGGGCCGGGCGTGACGGGGTTCACGCGGTAGCGCAGGGCGACGTCGGGGGACTGGCGTCCGAGCGAGTCGCGCATGTCGAGGTCGGCGCTCAGGAGGATCGAGCCGGGGGTCGCGCTCCCGAGGAAGGGCAAGGGGTTGGAGCCCCAGAAGGGCAGCGCGGTGACGAGGGGGGTGACGGCGAGCGTGAGGACCGCGACGGTGGTGGCCCATCCCGCCGTGATGAGGTTGCGGCGGCGCCGTTCTTCCTCGTCGAGAGCAGGTGCGTCGCTCGCGATCGCGAGCAGGGCGAGGTAGCTCACGGCCGCGAGGACGAAGACGAGCGCCGAGACGTCCACGTAGACGAAGATCGCCGGGACCCACAGGGCGAGCAGGGGCAGCCCGGCCCACGCGGGGGCGCGGAGCCCGAAGCACACGAGCTCGACGAGCAGGTAGCACGCGGCGATCCCACCGATGGCCACCATCTCGAGCGCAGCGCTCACCGGGAGCGGTGCGACGCCCTCGAGGACCTGCGCGCTCAAGGCCTCGCTGAGCAGGCCGAGCCGGTCGAGGGACTCGCCGTCGGGCAAGAGGTCGAGCTCGCCCGGGGGGCTCAGGTAGACGACGGCGAGGCCGTACGCGACCAGGACCAGGCCACCGAGCGTCGGTGCGAGGGCGGAGCGCGACCGGGTCCGCACGAGGGCGGTGCCCCACCCGAGCACGAGGCACACGACGAACGCGACGGGGGCCCACCGGCCGGGCTCGAACAGCGGGTTGAGCGCCCACGCTGACGTCGTCACGGCGAGGACGGACACGAGGGTCGCGCTGTGCGCACGCAGCGGGGTGCGTGGGCGTGCTGGGCGCGACGTGCCGAGCGCGGCGGCGTCTGTCTGCTCGGAGCCGGGTGCCGTTGCGGGGGCCGAGGGGGTCGTCGTGGTCATCGTGTCGCTCCCAGGAGCCGGGCCCAGACGTCGGCGTGCGGCTCACCGGGCGTCGCCGTGACCACGCGCCACCCGGCTCGCCGCAGGGCGAGGACCGAGCTCTCGGCGTCACGTGCCGCGGGGGAGCCCTCCGGTCCCGTGCGGACGAGCGCCCACGCGTCGCCCGCGGCGGCGAGCGGGGCGAGGGCGGCGCGTCCCGCGCCCGTGAGGGGGCCGACGACGGCGAACACGAGCTCGGTGCCGCTCCCGGCGTGACCGATCGTGCGGGCGGCCGCCAGGAGGTCTTCCTCGGTGTGCGCGGGGGTGCGGCCGGGCACGAGGTCGACCGTGAGGTCGAGGAGCTCTGCGCGCGCGGTGCTGCTCGTCTCGCGCAGGTGACGGCTGCGGGCCTCCGGGTCGATCCGACCGTCCTCGACCCGCCCGCCCGTGAGGCGGACGGGGTGGCCCGCGCCGAGCAGCGCGAGGGCGATCGAGGCGCCGAGCGCGACGGTCCACTCGGCGTCGTCCTCGTGCGGGGGCAGGTCGAGGAGCACGGACGCCGGGCGCATCCCGGCCCGCTCGTCGGAGCGCACCATGAGCGCCCCGCGCCGTGCGGTCGAGCGCCAGTGGACCCGACGCAGGTCGTCTCCTACGCGGTAGTCGCGCAGCGCGGCGTCGTCCGTGGACGGGGAACGTGCGCCGAGGGCGACGCGGTCGGGCTCGCCGACGAGCGCGTCCGAGGGCAGGGCGAGGTCCGTCACGGCCGGCCACACCGTCACCTGGGCCACCGTGCCCAGGGCCGAGCCCACGGAGGCCAGCCCGAGCGGGTCGGCGTGGCGCACGTTGAGGGGGCCGAGCTCCCAGCGTCCGCGCCGCGAGGCGTAGATCGGGTAGAGGACCGAGATCGTGTCGATCGAGCGCTCGACCCGGGCCCGCAGGGGACGGCCGCCCGAGAGCTCGACGGCGGCCTGCTCGCCGAGCTTGAGCCCCGCGAGCCGGATGCGTTCGTTGAGCCCGTGCGCGCGGACGGCGACCCGGACGGTGGCGCGCTGGCCCACGGAGACGGGGTTGGGGCGCACCACGCGCTCGACGCCGAGGGAGTGCGGTCCGCGCGTCGGGTCGGTGAGTCCCGCGTAGACGTGCGCGCCGACGACGGCGACCACGCCGAGCAGCCCGAGCCGCAGCAGCCCCGGGGAGCCGATCGCGACCGCCACGAGCACGAGGACGAGCCCGACCGCCCCCACCGCGATACCGCGCAGGGTCGGGCGCACGCGCATCAGCCCACGGCCCCGGAGGTCGCGCGCGGGTGCGGCGCCGAGGCCTCGACGACGGTGCGCGCGACGATGCTCTCGATAATGTCCTCGGACGTCCGGCCGGACAGGCGCGACTCGGTGCTCGGGAGCACGCGGTGCGCGAGGACGGGGACGGCGAGGGACTGGACGTCGTCGGGCAGCACATAGTCCCGGCCGTTCACGGCGGCGAGCGCCTTGGCGGCGCGCAAGAGCTGGATCGCGGCGCGCGGCGAGGCGCCGAGTCGCAGGCCCGCGTCCTCGCGGGTCGCCCCGACGAGGTCGATCACGTAGCGCTTGACGGCGTCCGAGGCGTAGAGCCGACGCACGAGGGCGATCATCCGCTGGACGTGCGCCGCGTCGGTGACGGCGGAGAGCACGGCGAGCGGGTCGGCCACCTCTTGACGCTCGAGCATCTCGAGCTCGTCCGCGGGGGACGGGTAACCGACGGTGAGCCGGGCCATGAATCGGTCGCGCTGGGCCTCGGGTAGGGGATACGTCCCCTCCATCTCGACCGGGTTCTGCGTCGCGACCACGAGGAACGGCCGGGGCAGCGGGTAGGAGACGCCGTCGATCGTCGCGAAGCCCTCCTGCATGCACTCCAGGAGCGCGGACTGGGTCTTGGGCGACGCGCGGTTGATCTCGTCGCCGATCACGATGTTCGCGAACACCGGTCCCGGCCGGAACTCGAACTCGTGGGTCTGGCTGCGAAAGATGTTCACGCCCGTGAGGTCGCTCGGCAGCAGGTCGGGCGTGAACTGCACGCGACCGACGGTGCAGCTCACCGTGGTGGCGAGCGCCTTGGCGAGGGTCGTCTTCCCGACCCCGGGCACGTCCTCGACGAGGAGGTGCCCCTCGGCGAGGAGCACGGCCACGGTGTAGCGGACGAGGTCCGGCCGGCCCGTGATGACCTTCTCGATCTCCCCCCGGATGCGGTCGGACACGTCGACGAGCTCCGCGAGCTCGGCGGGACTGGGTGCGGCAGTGGACATCACGTCTCCTTCGGCGTCTGAGCGTGAGCCTAAGCGGTGCGCCCGCTGCGGTCGAGCATGTCCGCGCCGAGAATCTCCCGAGGCTGCAGAATCTCCTCCACTTCCCTCCACGAGGATGACCTGCGGATTCGCACCTCTCGGGGGTGAATCTCGTCAGAATCTCGCGAATCGTGGAGGAAAGTGGAGTACCGTGGGGCCACCTGGCGAGAGGGGGTGTGACGATGGCGGACGGTGGCGTGGGCGCCCTGGGCTCCGTCGCGCACTTCCTCGGGACGTACACCCCGCGCCTCGACGACAAGGGGCGGCTGATCCTCCCGGCGAAGTTCCGCGCGCAGTTCGCCGGAGGGCTCGTCATGACCCGCGGTCAGGAGCGCTGCCTCTTCCTCTTGCCGCCCGCCGAGTTCCACCGCCAGCTCGAGGCCGTGCGCCAGGCACCCGTGACGTCGAAGAGCGGGCGGGACTACCTGCGCGTCTTCCTCTCCGGGGCGAGCGACGAGGTCCCGGACCGCCAGGGCCGCGTCTCGATCCCGCCGATCCTGCGGGCCTACGCCGGTCTCGAGCGCGACGTCGCCGTCATCGGCGTCGGCACCCGCGCGGAGATCTGGGACCTGCAGGCCTGGGAGGACTACCTCGGTGAGCAGGAGTCCGGCTATGCCGCGACGGAGGAGGAGGTGTTCCCGAACGGACCCTTCTAGGCGCCTGGTCCTCGCGACCGACGCCGCCCGGTGAGGTCTCCTCCCGCCCGCCCTGACGCACTTCCCCGGCGCCAGGAGGGTCGGTGGGGGACCTGGTCGGACGGCGGAGGGGCCGCCCGACCACCAGCCAGGCACGACAGATCCACCGATCCCCACTTCCCCCCACCACCGAGCACGAGAGGAGCGACGATGACCGAGCAGAACGCCGACGCGGCGTCCCGGCACGCCCCCGTGCTCCTCGAGCGCTGTGTCGAGCTGCTCGTCCCGGCGCTCGAGGCGCCCGGCTCGGTGCTCGTGGACTGCACCCTCGGGATGGGGGGACACACGGCCGCCGTCCTCGACGCGGCCCCGCACGCTCGCGTCATCGGTCTCGACAGGGACCCGGAGGCGATCGCGCTCGCGAGCGAGCGGCTCGCGGGCTACGGCGAGCGCTTCGTGGCCGTGCGAGCGGTCTACGACGATCTGCCGTCGGTGCTCGCGGAGCAAGGGCTCGACGCCGTCCAGGGCGTCCTCATGGACCTCGGGGTCTCCTCGCTCCAGCTCGACGAGGCCGAGCGCGGCTTCTCCTACGCCCAGGACGCCCCGCTCGACATGCGGATGGACCAGTCCGCGGGCCGCACGGCCGCGGACGTCCTCGCGACGTACACCGAGGCCGAGCTCACGCGGGTGCTCCGCGAGTGGGGCGAGGAGCGGTTCGCCCCGCGGATCGCGCGCCGGATCGTGACCGCGCGCGACGCGGCACCCCTGACCCGCACCGGCGAGCTCGTCGAGATCGTCCGCGCCGCCGTGCCGGCCGCGACCCGCCACACCGGGGGGAACCCGGCCAAGCGCACGTTCCAGGCGCTGCGCATCGAGGTCAACCGCGAGCTCGAGGTGCTCACCCGGGCCGTGCCCGCCGCCGTCGAGGCGCTCGCCGTGGGCGGGCGCATCGTCGTCGAGTCGTACCACTCCCTCGAGGACCGGATCGTCAAGCGCGAGCTCGCGCGCGGGGCGACGTCGAGCGCCCCGGCGGGCCTGCCCGTCGAGCCCGAGACGCACCGCCCCTACCTGAAGCTCCTCACGCGGGGGGCGGAGCAGGCCGACGACGTCGAGCTCGCGGCGAACCCCCGCTCCCAGTCCGTCCGTCTCCGGGCCGCCCAGCGGCTCCGTCCGACACCCATCCACATGCGCCGGGAGGTGGCGTGATGTCCGCTGTCCCCAGTCACGCCCCGAGGCCGGCTCCTGCGACCGCGCGCGCTGCGCGCCCCGCCGCACGGCCCACACGGGCCCCGGCTGCGCCCCCGCGGCTGCGGCTCGTCCGTGCTCCTGTGCACACGCGCACCCGCGTGCCGTTCGTGAGCCTGTGCATGGGCATCCTGGGCATCGCGCTGCTCGCGAGCCTCTTGCTCAACACGACGATGGCGCAGGCGTCCTACCGCCAGCACGAGCTCACCAACGAGCTCACCACGCTCACGCGCTCGATCCAGGAGACGCAAGCCGCGCTCGAGGTCGCCGCGAGCCCGAAGCAGCTCGCGCGGGCCGCGAAGAAGCTCGGCATGGTGCCCGCTCCCGACATCGCCTTCTTGAGCATCGAGAAGAACAAGGTGCTGGGCAATCCCACGGCCGCCCAGGCGCCCGAGGTCAAGAAGTGACGACCACGGACCCGCGCCGGGCCCGCCAGCGCGCCGTCCCAGCGCGTCCCACGACACCGCGCCCCACGACACCGCGCCCCACGACACCGCGCCCCACGACACCGCGCCCCACGACACCGCGCCCCACGACACCGCGCCCCACGGCGGGTCGTACCGGCAGCGGGACCGGCCGCGTCTCGCCGTCGGCCCGCACGGCGCGAGCCGTCCCCACGCAGCGCCCGGGTGCACGCCGCGGCGCCCCCGCCGCGCGCCCGACGACCGGTGGCACGCCCCCGCCCCGCGGGCCGCGCGCGACCGAGCCGCGCCCGCCCAGGCCGCACCGCCGTCACGGGCTGCTCGCCGCCTTCGTCGTCCTGACGCTCCTCGTCTTCTCGGTCCGGCTCGTCTACGTCCAGGTGTTCCGCTCGGAGGCGATCGCCGCCGAGGCGCTCGCGAGCCGCATCACCTCGCGCGACCTGCCCGCCGAGCGCGGAGAGATCCTCGACGCGAACGGGGTGGTGCTCGCGAGCTCCGTCGAGCGGTACACCGTGTGGGTCAACCAGAAGCAGGTCCCCGAGTTCAAGGTCACCGAGGGTGGTCGCACCGTCGCCGCGGGCGCCGAGGGGGCCGCCCCGCTGCTCGCCCCGCTTCTCGACATCTCCGAGGCGGAGCTCGGGGCTCTCCTCGTGGGCGACCGCGGCTACGTCGAGCTCGCACGGGACGTGCTCCCCGAGACGTGGCACGCGATCCGCGACCTGCGCATCAACGGGGTCGGCGCGGACCGCACGGCCAAGCGTGTCTACCCGGCCGGTGCCATCGCGGGCAACGTCACGGGCTTCGTCGGACGTGACGGCGAGGGCCTCGCGGGGGTCGAGCAGACCTTCGACTCGATCCTCGCCGGGACGCCCGGCACCATCAACTTCGAGCGTGGCCACGGCCTGCAGCGCATCCCGGGCGGTGTGGTCGAGGAGACCTCCGCGGTCCCCGGCAGCGACGTGCGCCTGACGATCCTGCGGGACCTGCAGTGGAAGGCCCAGGCGGCGATCGACAAGCGGGTCAAGGAGATGGGGGCGCCGTGGGGTGCGATCGTCGTGATCGACGTGCCCACGGGGGAGATCCTCACGCTCGCCGACTCGGGCAGCGTGGACCCCAACGACCCGGCGGGCTCGGACAACGTCGACCGCTTCGCGCGGTCCGTGTCCTCGACGTTCGAGCCGGGCTCGACGGCGAAGGTCGTCTCGATGGCCGCGGCGCTCGAGACGGGCGTCACCACGCCCACGGACCGGTGGAAGGCCCCGTACCGGTACACCACCGAGAACAACCAGACCTTCCGGGACTCGTTGCCGCACCCCACGCTC
Organism: Actinomycetales bacterium; assembly: GCA_012514835.1. Classification (GTDB taxonomy): domain Bacteria; phylum Actinomycetota; class Actinomycetes; order Actinomycetales; family Cellulomonadaceae; genus JAAYZM01. The sequence continues at coordinate 473 of JAAYZM010000321.1, read as the reverse complement.
AAGCTCACGAGCACGGGCGTGCTCGCGAAGTCCTCGAACACGGGCACGGTGAAGATCGGCGAGGACATCCCGACCCAGGTGCGCTACGACTACCTCGAGAAGTTCGGCTTCGGCTCCAAGACGGGCCTGGGCCTGCCCACGGAGGAGGCGGGCACGCTGATCCCCGTCGAGAACTGGGACGGGCGCACCAAGTGGGCCGTCCTGTTCGGCCAGGGCGGCGTCGCGTCGAGCACGCTGCAGATCACGCAGGTGTTCGCGACCGTCGCGAACGGTGGCGAGTACATCGCCCCGCACCTCGTCAAGGGCTTCACGTCGCCCGACGGCGAGCTCACGCCGCGCGACCCGGTCGAGCGCACCCAGGTGATCTCGCCCGAGACGGCGGCGGACCTGCTCCTCATGCTCGAGAGCGCCGTCGACGAGGGCACGGGCGGCCAGGCGCAGATCCCCGGCTACAGGGTCGCGGGCAAGACGGG
>JAAYZM010000320.1 GCA_012514835.1 Actinomycetales bacterium | reverse complement strand
CACGTCGCGGTAGAAGCGGGCGCTCACGTCGAGGTCGGAGCTCGGCAGCTCCCACCAGGTCTCGACCGGGGGTGTGCTCATGTGCGGCTCCAGTTCCTCGCGTGCCGGGGTCACTGTCCAGTCTGCTCGTGAGGGTGCGCTTGCGCACAGTGAGGGGACGGCCAGGTGAAGAGCGTTCAGACGGATGTCCGACGACGAGCCGCCTCGAGCCCGTCGAGCAGCGCGTCGATCCCGAACTCGAACTCCGCCTGGTCGTCGCACCAGCCCAGGTTCGACGCCGGGTCGTCGTGGGAGATCTCGCTGAGCATGCCCATGAGGTGGGGCAGCTGCGCGGCGAGCTCCTCGAGCACCTCGTCCGACTCGTCCGGGGTCGCGTCGCCCGGCGTGAAGAGCTCTTGCGAGAACCCGATCGCCCTGCTGCCGAGCGCGTGGATCGCGTGGTGCGCGAGGTCGTAGGAGAAACCGCCCCGCACGAGGATCGCGAGCACGCCCTCGAAGTAGAAGACGGCCGCCGGGCCGAACGCCCCGGGCCGCGTGAGGAGCGGCGGCGCCCACGGGTGGCGCAGCAGCACCGCGCGCGCGGCGAGGACGCGGGTGCGCAGGGTCGCCCTCCAGTCGAAGGACGGGTCCGACGACGGCGCCCCGCTGGCGGTCAGCCCTGGAGCCGGGTCGCCGGACTCCTCGCCGTCGGCCCCGTCCTTGGCGCTCGTGGGAGTGACGGCCGCGAGGATCTCGCCGACCACCGCGTCGGCCACCCCGTCGAGCAGCGCCGCTTTGTTGGCCACGTGGTAGTAGAGCGACATTGCCTCGACGCCGAGCCGCTCGGCGAGTGCGCGCATGGTGAGGGCGTCGATCCCCTCGGCGTCGGCGATCTCGACAGCGGCGGCGAGCACGCGCTCGCGGCTCAGCGGCACCCGCTTCTTCGCCTCGACGCTCACGCCCGCATCCTTCTCGTTGCACCCGCTTCGTGCTGCACCCGCTGGCAGCCCTCTCCACCTTACGCCGTACGCCCCCACCCCTCCCGTGAGTTCGGTGCGTTAGCGCGAGTTCGGACATCCGGATGTACGAACTGGAGCGAACGCACCGAACTCGGCGGAGAGGCGGGCGGTCTCGGGCGGGGTCAGGGGCGGGGGAAGGGGATGCCCGTCAGGTCGGCGAGGGTCGCGAGGAGGGCGTCCTGGGCCGCGGTGTCGCGGGCCGCCGGGTGGGGGGTCTGGACCTCGAAGCGCTTGAGGTACTCACCCGTGACGCGCGCAGCGGGCTCGTCGGAGGTCGCGAGCCACACCTGCGTCGCGGCGCCGTCGGCCACCTCGTCCCACGCGTCCGGCCCGCCCAGCCGGGTCTTGATCCAGCCCGGGTCCACGGTCGTGGCGAGCGTGCCGGGCCACAGACGCGCCACGGCAAACGCGAGCACCACGTCGTGCAGCTTCGAGTCCGAGTACGCCTGCATCCCGTCCCACTCGCGGTCCACCCACTGCAGGTCCTCGAGCGTGAGCCGTCCGTTCTCCTGGAGGCCCGACGTCAGGTAGACGAGCCGTGCGGGCGCCGCCATGAGCGCGGTGAGCACGTACGGCGCCACGGTGTTGACCTGGAAGATCCGCTCGAGCCCGTCGTCCGTCACGGTGCGCGGCGCACCCCCGCCCACGCCCGCGTTGTGGATCACGGCGTCGAAGGGCCCCGCGGCGTCCGCTGCGGCGGCGAGGGCCTTCGTCTCGGCGAGGGACGTGAGGTCGCCGCCGACGACGTCCGCCACGCCCGGTGCGCTTGCCCGCAGGTCCTCGGCGCGCTCCGCCGACCGCGCGTGCCCCACCACGCGGTGCCCCTGGGCGAGCAGCTGACGCACCGACTCCAGGCCGATGCCGTCGCTCGAACCGGTCACGAACACGCTCGCCATGGGTCTCCCTCGTCCGGTGGTGCGCGGGCTCGGTCCCGCCCGAGCAGGCTACGGGGTCACGTGCGTGGGCCGTGACGGGTCCGACGGCGGCCCCCACGCGAGCTCTCCCCACGCGCGGGCGAGGAGGGCGGCGGCCTCGGCGGCCCACCGTGCCGGCTCGGCGAGCGCGCGCTCGGTGCTCCCGGCGCGCTCGGTGAGGCTCGCCGTCGGGACGCCGGGGACCAGCTGCGGCTCAGGCGCGCGACCCGCGACCACGGCCACCGCTACGCCCGCACGCCGGGCGCGCGCGAGCACCTCACCCACCAGCTTCCCGCCGAGCGACTGCGCGTCGAACGAGCCCTCGCCCGTGAGCGCGAGGTCCGCGCCGTCGAGGGCGCCGTCGATCCCCGCGAGGTCGGCGAGGTGCGCCGCCCCCGGCACGATCCGTGCCCCGAGCACGGCCGCGAGCCCGAAGGCCGTCCCGCCCGCGGCGCCCGCGCCAGGTGCGGAGGCGCAATCGCTCGCGAGCACGTCGACGAGCCGGGCGAGCGCGCTGTCGAGCAGCACGACGTCGT
>JAAYZM010000037.1 GCA_012514835.1 Actinomycetales bacterium | reverse complement strand
GGCGAGCGACGTGACGCCGTGGGCGATCACGGGGTCCCACAGGGCCGCCGCGAGGAGGCCCACGACCCCCGCGTTGGCGCCCATGATCGCGCGCCGCACCCGGTGCATCGACCTGACTCGTGCGAGGAACGGGAGGGTCGCCACGACGAGGAGGGCGCCGGGCAGGAAGATCGCGACGAGGGCGATCGTGGCTCCGAGTGCGCCTGAGGGGCCCGTGGTGGTGACCGCGCCGAGGAAAGCGGCGACGCTGAACAGCGGACCCGGCACTGCCTGGGCTGCGCCGTAGCCCGCGAGGAACGTGTCGGGTGCGACGAGGCCCGGCTGGACCGTCTGCGCCTCGAGGAGTGGCAGCACGACGTGCCCGCCGCCGAACACGAGCGCGCCGGAACGGTAGAACGTGTCGAACAGCCCGACGGTGGGATCGCCGCTGCGCGCGAGGAGCGGCAACCCCACGAGGAGCGCGACGAACACGACCCCGCTGGCGAGCGCCGCCCGGCGCGGCACGCGCACGTCGAGCGTGCTCGCGCGGGCGTCGAGCGGAGGTGGACGCAGCACGAGCAGCCCGAGCAGCCCGGCCCCCACGATCACCCCGACCTGGGCGAGCGGCCCCGGGAAGGCAAGCATGACGGCGAGCGCCACCACGGCGATCGCGGCGCGCGGCACGTCCGGCGTGAGGGTCCGAGCCATCCCGAGCACGGCGTACGCGACGACGGCCACGGCGGCCGCCTTGAGCCCCGCGACCCACCCGGCGTCGGTGAGGTCGCCGAGCGCGCTCACCCCTGCGGCGAACGCGAAGAGTGCGAGCGCGGACGGGAGGGTGAACGCGGCCCACGCGGCGAGCAGTCCGCGCCCGCCGGCACGCTGCAGCCCGAGGGCCATGCCGACCTTCGAGGACGCCGGGCCTGGGAGGAGCTGGCTGAGCGCCACGACGTCGGCGTACGCGGCGTCGTCGAGCCACTGCCGCCGTGCCACGAGCTCCTCCCGGAAGTACCCCAGGTGGGCGACCGGCCCGCCGAACGACGTGAGTCCGAGGCGCAGGAACGCCCCGAACACCTCGCCGGCCGTGCCGGGGTGCTCCGTCTCGCGCGTCACCCGGCCAGTGTGACCGACGGCGCTCCCTGCTGCGAGGATCTCAGCGGTGGGGTCAGCGGTTGGGGTAGCAGCCCGCCTCGGAGATCGCGAAGGTGGCGTGGACGTCGATGAAGCCGGGTGAGTCCGGTCCCGCATCGTTCTTCAGGTGACCGGTGACCGTGCCCTTGACCGCGTCGGTGCGCGGCTCGTCCGTCCCGTACTCGATCATCGTGCGGTGCTCGGTGATGGTGATGGTCACGTCACCGAAGGCGGCGAGGGTCCCGGAGGTGTCGTGGATTGACGGGGGGTTGTAGTTCCAGAAGACCTCGGCTGGCCGCGTGAAGGAGCCCGTGGCCCCGGCCGCGATCCCGTCGATGTCGGCGTCGAACGTGTAGCTCTGCGTCGTGTACACGATGTCTTTGTACTTCTCGGTGGGCTCGAACACGAGCGACTCCCCCGGGAAGATGTCCCACCAGACGGGGTACGGGGAGTCGGAGAGGTTGATCGGGACGATCTTCCCGCCCAGCTCCACCTCGCCGGTCAGGGTGAGCTGGGCCGAGCAGTAGTTGGGGGTGGTGCCGCGCAGCAGCACGGTCGGTGCGTGCTCGCCCACCAGGAGCCCGTCGCTCACCTGGAGCAGCCGTGCGGCCACCCTGAAGGGTCGGTTCTCCCCGGTCAGGTCGAAGTCCAGGTCGATCAGCTGGTCCAGGCGCCACTGGTTCTCACCCAGCGGGCGGAACTCGTCCAGGCTCCACTCGAGCTCCCGCGTGCCCTGCAGGGTGCCGCCGGTCAGCTCGACCTCGACGCGGTAGTCCGAGGCGACGTCCGGGCCGACGTCCTCGACGTGCAGCGCTATCGTGGTGCGGCCGGGCTCGCCGTCGTTCTCCTCGTCGTCGGCCGCGAGGTCGTCGGCGTCGTCGAGGTCGTAGGACAGCTCGGGGTCAACGACGGTGAGCTTGGGGCCCATCAGCCGCACCCCGTCGACGGCGTGCAGGCTGATGGCGTCGTTCGCGCCTACGAGGCGGACCTCCCACGCCAGCTCGCGCAGCAGCTGCTCAGGGGTGATGTCGAACGGCAGCTCGAGGTCCTCGAGCGTGACGGCCCGGTCCTCCCAGTGCGTGCCGTCGGTGTCGGTGACGGCCATGTCCGCAACGGGGAACTTCTCCTCGATCTTCTCCCCGTCGATCGTGATCTCGACGTGCCCGGCGTCGGCCGCCTGGCCCGGGACGAGGCCCACGACCTCGAGCTGGATCTCGTCGAGGGTGTCCTTCACACCGTCGCCGGCGTCCCCGGTCCACCCCAGGGACGTTCCCTTGCGGATGCGTTTGTCGTTGCTGGACGAGGTCACCGTGTCGAGCACGTGCAGCGGGTTCTCCGACGTGTAGACGCGGAGGGTCGCAGTGAAGAGCTCGGGGCAGTCGAACGCCTCCCCCCGTCCTTCGCCGGTGCCGAGGCAGTCGATCCCGTGGGAGATGATCTGGCGTTCCGGCTGGAAGTGCGCGCCGTGCTCGACGACGTTGTCGTACGCGGCGGTGGAGTCGACCCGCCAGTCGACCGCTCCCTCCCAGAAGTACCGGGCGGCCCGCGCCGCGAGGTTGAGATCCACCGACTGGTCCCACCCGACGTAGACGCTGCCCGCACCCTGGATGGTGCTGCGCATCGCCATGCCCATGGCCGACTGGCACCAGTCGGCGTAGAAGAGCGTGTCGCTCAGGCCGTCCTGGTAGTGGTGCTCGAAGAACTCGTTGGTCACGAAGAAGCGCTGCACCCCGTGGTCGTCGAGGCTCAGGGCGACCCCGGGCGGCAGGACCCTGCCCTCGGGCAGGTAGTACCTGTCGTTGTCGGGGTTCTTGACGTACCAGTCCCGGGCGGGGCTGATCGCGAACCCGGTGCTGGATCCGTGGGTGGAGATGTAGACCACGTCGTAGCTCGCGAGGGATTTCAGTGCGCTGAACACCTGGGCCGAGTCTTCGTACGCGCTGACGTCGCCGTAGTAGTCGACGGTGTACTGGTCCTGGTTGCCGAGCTCGCCCAGGAGGTCCTGCGGCACGGCGCGCACGCCGAGCGGGCCGTAGGGCTCCAGGATCAACGCCCGCTTCGTGGGGGTGCGGTCGTGGCCGCGGCCGGGTTCGCCCACGGGTTCCTGGTGCAGCGCGGGCAGGGCGGCGGTCTGGACCGACGCTCCCGCCGACGACGGCGTCCAGGCGGCGGTGCGCACGATCGGCCCTGTGCTGCTCGGCGCTGCGGAGAAGCTCGCGCCAGCGACCTCGTCGCGACGGTCGAGGTCCTCGGGGAACCAGTCCGGCGTCTCGGAGTCCGACGGGTCAGGCTCCGTGGGCTCGGGCTCCGGCGATCCGGGCCACGACGACTCCGCCGCGGACGGGTCGGGCTCGCCGGCCGGCCCGGACATCTCCGACAGCAGGTAGGACGGGGGCGCACCCTCGACCTGGAAGGTGATCGCGACGGGTGTCACGCTGACCCGGACCACGTCCTCCTGCTCGTCGAGGAAGGCCCCGACGTCGCCCCACGTGACTCCGTCCCGCTGGCTGTACTCGTACGCCTCGTCGCCGAGGTCGATCATCCGGGTCAGGGTCGCAGGATCGACGTCGTTGAGGGAACAGGCCGCCTCTGGTGAGGTGCAGTCCCCGCCGCCGCCCGCGGTGGGTTCGCTCGGGGCGCAGCCCACGAGTGATGCCACAACCACGGTGACAGCAGCGCTGAGGATCACGGATCTCGCCAGGGAGAACACCACGAAGCCAATCGTCGGAGACAGGCCTTCCAGTCAAACAGGACCAATCCTGGTTTCCAACGACCGCACCGGGCGAAATCGGTACGCGGTGTCCGTTACCGCGTCGGCGGCCCTACGTGGGCAGCCCCGCGTTAGCCGTCTCGACGAGCTGCGCGAGCGTGTCGCGGTCGAACCCGGGGATCCCGAACGTCGCGAGCGTCTGGGCCTGCGACTCCATGAAGAAGAAGCTCAGCTGCGGGTCGTCGATGGGGATGGGCGAGTGCTCGAGGAACGGCTTGACGAGGGGACCGGCGACGGGGTGGTGGTAGAACTCCCCGAACGAGGACTCCATGGACAGCGGGAGCAGCAGGTTCTCGCCCTCGACCTCCACCACGGCAGAGCCGCGCAGGTCCCGCGAGGAGGTGCCCACGGCGATCTCGAACACGCCGCCCTCGACGGCCCAGCGGTGCAGCACGGGGTGCCAGTAGGCGAGGTCGCGGCCGGTCAGCGTGAACGAGACCTCGTGGGAGGCGCCCGGCTCGAGGCGCACCTTGGCGAACGCCTTGAGCTCGCGTTCGGGTCGCTGGACGGTCGCCACGGGATCGGCGACGTAGACCTGGACCACCTCGGACCCCGCCCGCGTGCCGGTGTTCGTCACGGTGACGGTCACGTCGATCTCGACGTCGGCCCCGCTTCCCCGCACGTGCGCGGTGACCTCGCCGTAGGAGAACGTGGTGTACCCGAGGCCGTGGCCGAAGGGGAACGCGACGGCCATGGCGCGCGCGTCGTACCAGCGGTAGCCCACCAGGAGGCCCTCGGCGTAGCGGACCTCGTGCGCCTCGCCGGGGAAGTTGCCGAACGCGGGGGTGTCCTCGAGGCGCAGCGGGATGGTCTCGGTGAGGCGCCCGCCGGGCTCGACGGCGCCCGTGAGGACGTCCGCGATCGCGGAGCCGCCCGCCTGCCCGCCGAGCCACACCTCGACGATCGCGCGCGCCCGGTGCGCCCACGGCATCGACACGGCCGAGCCGTTCGACAGGACCACCACGACGTTCGGGTTGACGGCCGCGACGGCCTCGAGGAGGGCCACCTGGTTGTCCGGCAGGCCCAGGCGCGGGCGGTCGTAGCTCTCCGACTCGTCCACGGCGGGCAGGCCAAGGAACAGCAGGACGGTCCCGGCGCCGCGGGCCAGCTCGACGGCCTCGGCCGCGAGGGCTTCGTCGTCGGCCCCCGTCTCCTTGCCGCCCGGGCCGGGCACGGAGAACCCGGCCGCGAACGGCAGTTCCGTCCCCGCGGCCTCGCGCAGCGCGTCGAGCGCCGCGTCGAGACGCGTCGCGTTGACGAGGGAGGAGCCGGCGCCCTGGTAGCGCGGGGAACGGGCGAACTCGCCGACGACGACGGCCCCCGCGAGAGCGTCTGCGCTGAGGGGGAGCAGGGGTCCGCCGTCGGCGTCGTCGTTCTTCAGGAGCACCGTGCCCGCGGCGGCGGCCTCGCGGGCGAGCGCGTGGTGGGCGTCCTCGTCCACCTCGACGGGCGTCGTGGCGGCGGCGTGGGTGCGCGCGACCATCTGCAGCACGCGGCGCGCCGACGTGTCGAGGTCCGCCTCCGAGAGCGCGCCGGAGCGGACGGCCTCGAGCACGTCGGGGTTGGTGGACGGCGCGTTGGGCATGGCCCAGTCGAGCCCCGCCGCGAGGGACTTCGCGCGGTTCCGGGCCGCGCCCCAGTCGGAGACCACGAGGCCGTCGTAACCCCACTCGTCCCGCAGCACCTCGGTGAGCAGCCAGCGGTCCTCGGCGGCGTAGGTGCCGTTGATGCGGTTGTAGGAGCACATGATCGTGTACGGCTGGCCGCCCTTGACGGCGCGCTCGAAGCTCGCGAGGTAGATCTCGCGCAGCGTGAGCTCGTCGATCTGCGCGGACACGCGCATGCGGTCCGTCTCCTGGTTGTTCGCCGCGTAGTGCTTGAGCGACGTGCCCACGCCCTGGGACTGCACGCCGCGGATGAACGCGGCCGCGAGGTCGCCCGAGAGCGCCGGGTCCTCGGAGAAGTACTCGAAGTTGCGCCCGCACAGCGCGTGCCGCTTGATGTTCGCGCCGGGGCCCAGCAGGACGGCCACGCCGAGTGCGCGCGACTCCACCCCGAGCGCCGAGCCCACGCGCTCCATGAGGTCGAGGTCCCACGCCGAGCCGAGCGCGGCCGCCGTCGGGAAGCACGTGGCGGGCTCGGCCGCGGCGAGGTTGAACTCGGCGGACGGCTGCGCGAGGCGCACGCCGTGGGGCCCGTCCGTCACGGTGATGGACGGGATCCCGAGCCGCTCGACGGCCAGGCTCGTCCATGCCGAGGCGCCCGTGGTCAGGGCGACCTTCTCCTCGAGAGTGAGCTCCGAGACGAGCTGGTCGAGGTCCGGGGAGAAGTCGGGGGTGCTCACGGGGCTGTCCGTCCTTTGCGTCGTCGCGGCGGACCTCGGTGTCCGCACGGCCCACGCTAGCCGCCGCGCGAGGCGGGTGGAAACGATTCGACCCCGCAGCGGCTCGTGGCTGCTGCGGGGTCGATCGGGACCGCGGTGCTACAGGTTGATGAACACCGGGTTGCGCTGCCAGATCTTGCGGACCTGGATGGTCTTGCCGGGGCGCGGGGCGTCGATCTGCTTGTTGCCGCCCAGGTAGATGCCCACGTGGCCGGGGGTCCAGATGATGTCGCCCACCTTGGCCTTCTTGCGGGACACGACCTTGCCCACGTGGCGCTGGCTCGAGGAGCTGCGCGGGAGCTTGGCGATCCCGGCCTTCTTGTACACGTAGCGCACGAAGCCGGCGCAGTCGAAGCCGGTCTTGGGGCTCGTGCCGCCGTAGCGGTAGCGGACGCCCCGGTACTTCAGGGCTTCCTTCTTGATCGCGGCGCCCTGGCTGATCACCTTGACGCGCACCGTCTTCGAGGTGCGGGCGATCGGGCGCGACGACGACGCCTTCGTGGCCGCGGTCGGGACGAAGGTGACCTTGATCTTCTTCGTGCCCTTCTTGAGCTTCTTGGGCAGCGTGTAGGTCGCCTTGCCCTTCTTGAGCTTCTTGGTCTTGACGCGGTCGCCGTTGATGTAGATGCGCACCTTGCCCGCCACGGCCTTGCCCTTGAGCTTGGCGCGGATGGTGAGCTTGACGCGCGTCTCGCCCTTGACCTGCTGCGAGTCGGAGCGCTTGACCGTGAGCTTGGGCTTGATGGTCTTCGCGGGGGTGGTCGTGCGCGCGGGAGTCGTCGCGACGGGGGCGGTGGGAGCGGTGGCGGCGGTGGCCACGGTGGC
>JAAYZM010000319.1 GCA_012514835.1 Actinomycetales bacterium | reverse complement strand
GTACGGACGCGGGGCAGCCCGGTGCGACGGCGCGGTCGCACACGTCGACGTCGAGGTCCACGTGGATCGGGCCGCCGCCCGCGCCCGCGATGTCGAGAGCCTCAGCCATGACCTCGGCGATCGGTCGGCGGTGCAGCTCGTCGCGGTGGACCATCGTGATGCCCGCCTCCGCTGCCCGGCGAGCGTAGACGGCAGAGTTGGCGAAGTCCGCGATGCCGATCTGCACCACGCGCCGCCCGTCGAGACCCGCCTCGAGGAGCCGCCGCACGGGTGAGCCGTTGGACACGCCGTCGCGCAGGTCGAGGTGCGCATCGAGGGTCACGAGGCCCGCGCGGGAGATGTCTTCTCCCCATGCGCCGCGCGCGACGGCCACCGTGATCGAGTTGTCGCCGCCCACGGCCACGAGCTTGCGGGCCCGCGTGAGGGCCGCCGCGACGCGGGCGCTCGTCCGGGACTCGCCGTCGGGCCCGTCCGGGTCCGGCACGTCTCCCAGGTCGGCATACACGAGCTCGCTCAGGTCGCGCGGTCCCCGCTGCCCGCCGTCGGCCCCCTCCGCGAGGTGGTGCGGTCCCCGCTGCCCGCCGTCGGACACGCTGGGCGCCGTGCGCGGCGCCTCGCCCTCGTCGCTCTCCGCGAGGTGGCGCGGCGCGTGCTCGTGCGGCATGAGGGCGGGGCTGTAGCGCGTCAGGGCGTCGCGGACGGCGCCCGGGGTGGCGTGCGCGCCCGTCGGGGAGAGGGAGGTGCGCCACGCGGGGACGCCGAGCAGGGCGAGGTCGACGACGGCGTCCGCGGGCAACCGCCCGAGCGGAGGCCAGTCCCCGGCCCGGGGCCACAACGGATCTTCTGCCCTCACGCGCCCCACGCTAGCCATCACGGGCCCTTGCCCTCACCTCTTCCGCGAGCCGAGCTGTGCTGCGGGTGTCCCGAGTAAGTGAGGTCCGGCCGAGCTAGTGCCATATTTCTCACTAGCTCGGCCGGAACTCACTACTTCGAGGTGGGGGCGGGAGGCGGGGAACCTCAGCCAGCAGCCGGCTCGAGCTCCGGGGCCGACTCACCGGCGAACGCACCGCGGTACGCCGCCGCGGGGTGGCGCTCGTTGAGGCGCGGGTACCCGAACAGCTTCTCGCGCAGGGTGCCCGGCGCGTACTCGCTCTGGGCGAGGCCACGCTCGCGCAGCACGGGCAGCACGAGGTCCGCGAACTCCTCGAAGGAGCCGGGGATCACCCAGTTGATGACGTTGATGCCGTCCACGCCCGCGGCCTGCCAGCGCTCGAGCTCGTCCGCGATCTGCTCGGGCGTGCCCACGATGCGCGTGTTGCGCGAGATGGTCAGCGCGATGTCCTCGACGGTGGGCTCGTGGTCGGTCACGCTGTTCGCGACGTAGTCGAGGAAGCCCTTCATCGTGTTGGTGTCGACGTCCTTGAGGGGGGTCTTGGGGTCGTACACGCGGCCCGTCTTGTCCACCAGGGCGATGTGCGCGAGGTAGCCCTCGACGCTCACGTACTTCTCGTACTCGGCGGCCTTGGCCTGCGCCTCTTCCTCGGTGGCACCGATCACGAAGCTCAGCCCCTGGTAGAACGTGATGTCCCCAGGCTCGCGGCCCGCGGCGAGGGCCAGCTCGCGCGTCTGCGTGATCTGCTGACCGGCGATCTCGGGGGAGGGCGCGATGATGAACACGGCCTCGGCGTTGCGGGCCGCGAACTGGCGCCCCGACGCGGACGAGCCCGCCTGGTACAGCACAGGCGTGCGCTGCGGGGAGGGTGCCACGAGGTGCGGGCCCTGCACGGCGTAGCGCTCGGAGACGTGGTCGATCTTGTGGATCTTCGACGGGTCGGAGTAGGAGCCGGAGCGGTCCTTGAGCACCGCGCCCTCGTCCCACGAGCCCTCCCACAGCTTGTAGGCGAGGTCCACGTACTCCTCGGCCCACTGGTAGCGCTCGGTGTGGTCGGTCAGTCGCGGCAGGCCGAAGTTGCGGGCCCCGTTGTCCTGGACGCCCGTGACGATGTTCCACGCGACGCGACCGCGCGTGAGGTGGTCGAGCGTCGAGATCTGGCGCGCGAAGTTGAACGGGTGGTTCTGCACCACGTTCGACGTCACGGCGAGCCCGAGGTGCTCGGTGTGCGTCGCGAGGGCCGCGGCGAGGGTGAGCGGGTCGTTGCTCGGGATCTGCAGGCCCTCCTTGATGTAGACGTCGAAGTCGGCGTCCGCGTCGCCGTACACACCCGTGACGTCGGCGAGGAACAAGGCGTCGAACTTCGCGGCCTCGAGGATCTTCACGAGGTTGATCCACGTGTTGACGTCCTCGAAGTCCACCTGCCCGGCGTCGGGGCGGCGCCACTGGCCGTGGTGGATGTGGGACGTGGTGTTCATCGCGAACGCGTTGAAGCGCAGGGGACGGGTGGTCATCTCGGTCATCCTTCGGTGGTGGGTGCTGCGGACAGGGGGTGGAGCGCGGCGATGAGCTCGCGCGTGTAGGGGTGGGCTGGGTTCTCGAACACGTCGGTCACGGCCCCGTGCTCGACCACCACGCCGTCCTTCATGACGAGGACACGGTCGGCGAGGTGGCTCACGACGCCCAGGTCGTGGCTGATGAACAGGTAGCTGAGCCCCAGCTCGGCCTGCAGGGTGGTGAGCAGGTCGAGGATCTGGGCCTGGATGGACACGTCGAGCGCGGACACGGCTTCGTCGAGGACGACGACGGCGGGCCACGGGGCCAGTGCCCGCGCGATCGCGACGCGCTGGCGCTGACCGCCCGAGAGCGTGAGCGGGGAGCGACCCAGCACCTCGGGGGTGAGCCCCACGAGCGCGAGCAGCTCCGCGACGCGCTCGCGGCGAGCGGCCCCCGACCTGAGCTCGGTGCGTCCCACGGCGTCCTCGAGGATCCGGGCGACGTCCCAGCGGGGGTCGAACGAGCTCAAGGGGTCCTGGTAGACCACCGAGATCTCACGGCGCAAGGGCCGACGGCGACGCTCCGGGAGGCTCGTCCAGTCCCGCCCGAGCAGCCGCACGCTCCCGCTGTCGGCCCGCTCGAGCGCGAGCGCGATCCGCGCCGTGGTGGACTTCCCGGACCCGGACTCGCCCACGATCCCGAGGGTCTCGCCGCGCTCGAGCGTGAACGAGACGCCGTCCACGGCCGTGTGGGCCGTGCCGTCGGGGCGGCGGAACCGCTTGACGAGCTCGCACGCCTCGAGCACCGGCCCGGCGAAGGGCGTGGGCTCGCGCCGCGACGTCACGGAGACGAAGGGCGGGACCTGCGAACCGAGCAGGCGGCCCCGCGTGTGAGCACCGGGCACGGCGGCGATGAGGCTGCGCGTGTACTCGTGCTGAGGGTCGTTCAGGACCTGGTCCGCGGGACCGTCCTCGACCACGTGCCCGCCGCTCATCACGAGGATGCGGTCCGCGAGGCGTGCCACGACGGACAGGTCGTGGCTGATGAGGATGAGCGCCTTGCCGCGGCGCTTGGTCTCCTCGAGGAGGTCGAGCACCTGGGCCTGGACGGTCACGTCGAGCGCCGTGGTGGGCTCGTCCGCCACGACGATGCCCGGGTCGAGGGCGAGCGCCGACGCGATGAGCGCGCGCTGGCGCAGCCCGCCCGAGAGCTCGTCGGGGCGCTGGCGCGCGCGGTTGGCCGGGTCGGGCACGCCCACGGACGCGAGCAGCTCGAGCACCTTGGCCTCGCGCGCGGACTTGTCACCCCAGCCGTGCAGGCGCAGCGCCTCGCCGATCTCCTGGCCCACGGGGCGCAGGGGGTCGAGCGAGACGAGGGCGTCCTGGAGGATGAAGCCCACCTGGGACCCGCGCACGCGCCGCCAGTCGCGGCCTGTGAACGCGAGGAGGTTCTCGCCGTCGAGCGAGAGCTCGTCCGCCTCGACCACGGCTCCCGCGCCCGTGAGCCCCACGAGGGACCGCGCGCTCACGGACTTGCCGGAGCCGGACTCGCCCACGATCGCGACGCACTCGCCCGCGGCGAGCTCGAAGGACAGCCCGTGGACCACGCGCTTCGAGCGGCCGCCCTTCGTGAAGCCGACGCGCAGGTTGTCGACGCGCAGCCGCGTACCGGAGCGCTGGTCGGTCTCGGTGGTGCTTTCTAGGATCGTGCTGGTCATCACTCGTCTCCGCTCTCGAGCCGTGCCTGGATGTCCTTGCCGATCGCCGTCGCCGCGAGGGCGAGCACGACGATCACGAGCCCGGGGATCACGATGAGCCACGGGGCGTGCGTCACGTAGGTGCGCCCGGCGTCGAGCAGCGCGCCCCACTCCGAGGACGGCGGGGCGACGCCGAGCCCGAGGAAGGCCAGGCTCGACGCCCACACGATCGACTGGCCCACGCACAGCGTGAACACCGCGACGAGAGGCCGCACGGCGTTGGGGATCACGTGCTGGCGCAGGATGAGCCCGCGCGGGTGGCCGAGCGCGACCGCGGCCTCGACGTAGCCCGAGCGGCGCGCCGCGAGGATCTGCCCGCGCACGATCCGCGCGTATCCCGGCGCCGAGCCGATGCCCACGGCGAGGATCTGCGTCGTGGCCGAGGGGCCCAGGATCGCGACGAGCAGCAGGGCGAACAGCAGGGTCGGGAACGCGAAGAGGATTTCGACGAACCGGTTCACGGCCCCCGCGAGGTACCGGTGTGCGAGCGCCGCGGCGGAGCCGAGCACGAGGGCGAGCACGAGGCTCACTCCCGCGGCCCCGAGCCCGATCGCGAGTGACTCGCGCGTGCCGTGGATGACGCGGGAGTACAGGTCACGGCCGGACTCGTCGGTCCCGAACCAGTGGTCGAGGCTGGGCGCGCGCAAGGACGCGGTGAGGTCGAGCGCCGTCGGGTCGTGGGTCGCGAGGAGCTGTGGCGCGGCGGCGGCGAGGGCGAAGAAGGCGACGACGCCGACGGCGAGCGCCACGGTCCATCGCACGCGCGGCAGGCGCCGCGTGCGGGTGGGTGCGGGGGTGTCCTGGATGGTGGTCATGACGTCCTCAGCCTCGGGTCGATGAGGGTGTAGGCGACGTCGACGAGGAGGTTCGCGACGACGTAGGCGGCCGCGATCACCACGACGATGCCCGTGACGACGGGCAGGTCCTGGGCGTTGACGGCCGTGACGAGCACCTTGCCGATGCCGGGGCGCGTGAAGATGGTCTCGACGACGACGGCACCTGAGACCGTCGCACCCAGAGCCCAACCCGAGAGCGTCACGGCGGGCAGCACCGCGTGCCGCAGCACGTGCCGCAGGCGGACCGCGAGGTCGCCCATGCCGCGCATGCGCGCCGAGATGACGAACGGCTGGGTGAGCGCCGTCTCGAACGCGGCGCGCGTGGCCTGCCCCATGAACCCGGCGAGCGGGATCGCGAGCGTGAGGGCCGGGAGCAGCAGGCCGTGCAGCCCGGTGCCCCCGATCACGGGGAACCACCCGAGCCCGAGCGCGAACACGAGCATCAGGATGATCCCGAGCCAGTAGTGGGGGAGCCCCGCCGTGACCGTCTCGGCGAGCGAGCCGAGCGCCCGGACCTGCGGGCGGCGCCCGGCCGTGAGGGTGACCCACACGACCATGAGGACCCACGCGAGCACGATTGCCGTGAAGGTCAGGGCGAACGTGGCCCCGATCTGTTCGCCGATCACGTCCCACACGGGCCGGTACTGCTGGTAGGAGTTCCCGAGGTCGCCGCGGGCCAGCCCGCCGAGGAACGTCAGGTACTGGAGGATCACGGGGTGGTCGAGCCCGTACTGCTCGATGACCCCGGCGAGCTCCTCGGGCGTGCGCTTCATCGCCTGGCCGGCCCGCACGTTGAGGATCACCGTGGCCCGGTCGCCCGGGAGGGCGAGCTGGGCGGCGAAGGCGGCCGTCGCGGCGCCCCACAGGACGACGAGGCCGCCGACCGCCTTCGCGGCGATGCTCCGGGCCGCGCGCAGCGCGCGGCTGGTGCCCCCGCCCCCTGCGACCGCCGGGGCGACCGCAGGGGTGGGGGACTCAGTCTGCAAGGTAGGCGTCATGGAACACCGGTCCCCCCTGCGCGTTCTCCTGCCACACGTCGACGAGCCTGTCCCGGACGGCCAGGGTGCTGAGCCGCGCGTACACGCCGATCGACAGGGCGTGCTCGGCGATGTACTCCTGCGCCTTCGCGTACAAGGCGTTCTGCTCGTCCACGTCGACGGTCCCGTTCGCCTCGAGGATGATCGCCTCGAGCTCGGGGTCGTTGTAGAACGCGGAGTTCGAGTAGTTGGGGCT
>JAAYZM010000318.1 GCA_012514835.1 Actinomycetales bacterium | reverse complement strand
TGAGCTCACCGTCCTTCTCGGGCGTGAGCAGCCGCAGCAGGTTGACCACGTTGGTGCCGAACAGCTGGGACGTGTGGCGGGCCATACGGCTCGTGAGGTCCGTCCAGCCCAGGATCACCACGCCGTTCTCGGTGACGACGCGCTCGCCCGGGACGGTCAGCTCGCAGTTGCCGCCGCCGGACGCGGCGAGGTCCACGATGACGCTGCCGGGTCGCATCGCGGCCACCATCGCCGCGGTGATCGTCGTCGGCGCCGTGCCTCGTACGAGGGCCGTGGTGACCACGACGTCCGCGCGGGCCGTCTCCGCGGCGTAGAGCTCCCTCGTGGCGCGCTCCTGCTCTGCGGTGAGCGCGGCGGCGTACCCGTCGGTGCTCACCTCTTGCTGGGCCGCTTCCAGACGCACGAACTGTGCGCCCATCGACTCGATCTGCTCGCCCACCTCGGGGCGCACGTCGAATGCCCGCACCTGGGCGCCGAGGCTGCCCGCCGCGCCGATCGCGGCGAGCCCCGCGACGCCCGCGCCGATCACGAACACGTTCGCGGGAGCCGTCTTGCCCGCGGCCGTGACCTGGCCCGTGAACATGCCGCCGTACTCCTCGGCGGCCTCGATCACGGCGCGGTAGCCCGCGACGTTCGAGAGGGTCGAGAGCACGTCGATCGACTGCGCACGCGAGATGCGCGGGACGGCGTCGAGGGCCAGTGCCGTGACGGAGTGCTTGGCGAGGCGCTCGACCAGCTCGGGGTGCGCGGCGGGCGCGAGCATCGAGATGAGCGTGGCCCCCTCAGTGAGCTCGTCGAGGTGTGCGTCGCTCGGGGTGTCGACCGCCGCGACGACGTCGGACGCCCACACGGCCTGCGCGTCCACGACCGTGGCCCCGGCCTCGGCGTAGGCGTCGTCGGGGTAGCTGGCCTGCGCGCCCGCGCCGGTCTCGACCACCACGTCGTAGCCCAGCTTGTGCAGCTGGGCCACCGTGGTGGGCGTCGCGGCCACGAGCCTGGTCAGCTCTTCCCGCGGGATGCCGATCCTCATCGCGCCCCCGCCCGCACAGCACAGCTCACGCCCATGAATCCCTCCGAGTTGATCCGGCACGAGGCTAACCACGCTTCGTCCCGATGATCAGGACTTTGGTAGGTCGACTCCGTCACTCTGATCCGCGTTCGACCGCTCTGCCTGCTCTGCCGCTCGCAGGTCCGCCTCCCAGCGGCGCGTCGCGGCACGCAGCTCCGCCTCCGCGTCGATCCCCGCGGCCGTGGCCTCGAGGGTCAGCCGCAAGAGCGCGGCACCCACGGCCCCGCCGTCGGGCACCGCACTCACGTCGGGCACCTTGACGTCGTCGCCCAGGGCTGCGCCGTCGTCGGCCACGTGCGTCTCAAGGCCTGCGCGCTGAGCCCGGCTCGCGAGCTTGGCCGCTCGCGCGAGCGCACCGAGCCCCGGCGGCACGCCGTCGAGCGCGGACTCGCGGCCCTTCTCGGCCTTCTTCAGCTGGTCCCAGCGCGCCTTGACGGCCTCGGCATCGGGGGCGTGGACGTCCCCGAACACGTGCGGGTGGCGGCTCACGAGCTTTGCGGCCGTGCGGCGTGCGACGTCGTCGAGGTCGAACGGCGCCTGCGCGTCCTCCTGGGCCACTCGCGCGTGGAACACGACCTGGAGCAGCACGTCCCCGAGCTCTTCGAGCAGGTCCTCGCGCGTGCCCGTCTCGACGGCCTCGACCAGCTCGTGCGCCTCCTCCACCACGTACGGCAGCAGGGAGGCGTGCGTCTGCTCGCGGTCCCACGGGCACCCGCCGGGCGAGCGCAAGCGGTCCATGACGGCCACGAGCTCGGCGACCCCGTCGAGGGTCGGCGAGCGCACGCCGTCGGTCAAGGTCACGCCGTCCCGGGCTGGACCAGCCACTCGGGGCTCACGGCCGTGATCGCGGACTGCTCGGCGGAGAACTCCCCGAAGCGCGGGTTCACCTGGACGTCGAGCGCCGTGACCTTCTCCTGGATGCTCACACCGATCTCCTGGGCGTTCGCGAGGGTCGACATCTCGCGCAGCGCGAGGTCGAAGCGCACGAGGTCGAGCGTCGCGTCGGAGAAGCCCGCGGGGTCGAGCCCGGACGTCGGGTCGTTCACCTTGAGCTCGACGAGGTAGTCGCGGGCCTGCTCGCGGGACTTCGCCACACCGTTGGCCGCGGCCCCCTCGAGGTAGGACGGCGCGATGATGAGCATCGAGAGCACGTCGCGCGTGTTCACCGAGAACAGGTCGTTCAGCTCGCGCGTGGTGCGGTCGAGCGTGCTCGTCGAGATGGCCTGACCGTCCACGACGGCGGCCGCGCCGATCTGCGCGGTGCAGCCGCCCAGGACGAGCGCTGCGACGAGCGCGGTAGCGGCGATGGACTTACGCACCTGGGATCCTCCTCGGTCCGGACGCCCCTCGGCGCCCGCGGATCATGCTAGACGCTCTCGCTGACGGGCTCGGCCTTCTCCTCGGCGCGCGGCTGCGGGGGCACGAGCGCGTCGATCACCTGGCGCACCCACACGAGCAGCTCGGTGCCGACGATCTGCGGGCTGCCAAGCGTCTTGCCCGTGGGGATGGGCACGAGCACGGTGCGCGTCGCGGGCTTGAGGATGGCACCCGGGTAGAGCCGCTTGACGCGCAGCTGCGCGGACTCGGCCGGCTCGATGGGCGCGAGTCGCACGTACTTGCCCTGCTGGGTGAGGTCCGCGAGGCCCGCCTCGCGAGCGCGGTTGCGCAGCGAGGCGACCTCGAAGAGTCCCTCGACGGCGTCGGGCACGGGGCCGTAGCGGTCCGTAAGCTCTTCGCGCACCTCGGTGAGCGCCGTGAGTGTCTCCGCGGCGGCGATCTTGCGGTACGCCTCGAGGCGCAGCCGCTCGTGCTCGATGTACTCGTGCGGCAGGTGGGCGTCGAGGGGCAGCTCGATCGTCACCTCGGGCGCTTGCTCGACGGTCTCGCCGCGGAACGCCGCGACGGCCTCCCCCACCATGCGCAGGTACAGGTCGAAGCCGACGCCCTCGATGTGACCGGACTGCTCGCCGCCCAGCAGGTTGCCCGCGCCACGGATCTAGAGGTCCTTGAGCGCCACGGCCATACCGGCCCCGAGCTCGTTGTTCGCGGCGATCGTCGCGAGGCGATCGTGCGCCGTCTCCGTGAGCGGGGTGTCGGTCGGGTACAGGAAGTACGCATAGGCCCGGTCACGCCCGCGGCCCACGCGCCCGCGCAGCTGGTGGAGCTGCGAGAGGCCCAGCACGTCCGCGCGCTCGAGGATGAGCGTGTTGGCGTTGGACACGTCGAGGCCCGTCTCGATGATGGTGGTCGAGACGAGCACGTCGATGCGCCGCTCCCAGAAGTCCTGCATGACGCGCTCGAGCTGCTGCTCGCCCATCTTCCCGTGGGCCACGGCGATGCGGGCCTCGGGGACCAGCTCGCCGAGGTGACGCGCGGCCTTCTCGATCGAGGACACGCGGTTGTGCACATAGAAGACCTGGCCCTCGCGCAACAGCTCGCGACGGATCGCGGCCGTGACCTGCTTGTCGTCCTGCGGGCCCACGTACGTCAGCACGGGGTGGCGCTCCTCGGGCGGTGTCGCGAGCGTCGACATCTCGCGGATGCCCGTGACGGCCATCTCCAGGGTGCGCGGGATGGGCGTCGCGCTCATCGCGAGGACATCCACCGTGGTGCGCAGGGCCTTGAGGGTCTCCTTGTGCTCGACACCGAAGCGCTGCTCCTCGTCGATCACCACGAGCCCGAGGTCCTTGAACCGCACGCTCCCCGACAGGAGCCGGTGCGTGCCGATCACCACGTCCACCGAGCCGTCCGCGAGCCCCTCGACCACGGCCTTGGCCTCCGCGTCCGACTGGAACCGCGAGAGCGCCTTCACCGTGACGGGGAACGGCGCATAGCGCTCGGTGAACGTCTCGAAGTGCTGGCTCACCAGCAGCGTGGTGGGCACGAGGACGGCCACCTGCTTGCCGTCCTGCACGGCCTTGAACGCCGCGCGCACCGCGATCTCCGTCTTGCCGTAGCCCACGTCGCCGCACACGAGCCGGTCCATCGGGACCACACGCTCCATGTCCGCCTTGACGTCCTCGATCGTGCCGAGCTGGTCGGGCGTCTCCGCGAACGCGAACGCGTCCTCGAGCTCGCGCTGCCACGGGGTGTCTGGGGCGAACGCGTGCCCCTGCGTGGCCATGCGCGCGCTGTAGAGGCGGATGAGCTCGCCAGCGATCTCGCGCACGGCCTTGCGCGCCCGGCCCTTGGCCTTGGCCCAGTCCGAGCCGCCCAGCTTGTTGAGGCTCGGCGTCTCCCCGCCCACGTAGCGGCTGATCTGGTCGAGCTGGTCCGTGGGGACGAACAGCCGGTCCGCGGGCTGTCCGCGCTTCGAGGACGAGTACTCGAGGACCAGGTACTCGCGCACCGCCTGGGCGCCGCCCGCACCTCTCACTGTGCGCTGAGTGAGCTCGACGAAGCGCCCCACACCGTGGCGTTCGTGCACCACGAAGTCGCCCGGGCGCAGCGCGAGCGGGTCCACCTCGTTGCGCCGCCGCCGCGAGGGCAGGGCACGCATCTCGCGCGTGCCCACCACGGAGCGGCCCGTGAGGTCCGCTTCCGTCAGGACCGCGAGGCGCAGGTCCTCCGCGACGAAGCCGTTGCCCACGAGCGAGGGGACGACGACGACGGCCCCCGGCTCGGGCAGCTCGTCCAGGGACTCCACGAGGTGAGCAGGGACCTCGGCGGACGTCAGCTGCTCCACCATGCGACGGGCCGGTCCAGGCCCTTCCGTGGTGAGCACGAGGCGCCAGCCCGCGCGCTGCAGCTCCCGCAGGTCGCGCACCGCCCGGTCGATCTCGCCGCGGTAGGGCACCACGTCGCGGGCCGCCACGCGCAGCACGTCGGTGTCGCTCTCTCCAGCCACAGCCGTCGCACGCTCGCCGTCGTCGGCCCCTGGCTCTTCTCCTGCCGTGGGTCCCGCGGCGAACGGACCGAGCGTCCACCACCCCAGGCCGCGGTGCTGGGCGAGCTCGCGCGTCTCGGCGAGCGTCGCGAAGGACGCGTCGCGCAGGTCGATCGGGACGGCGGCACCCGCCGCGGCCGAGTGCCACGCCGCAACGAGGAACTCCTCCGTGGTGGCAACCAGATCGTGGGCGCGCGAGCGGACGCGCTCCGGGTCCGCGATCACGAGCAGGGACTCGGGGTCCACGAGGTCGAGCACGGGCTCCATGCGGTCCACGAGCACGGGGGCGAGGGACTCCATGCCCTCGACCGCGATGCCCTCCGCGAGCTTCGCGAGCATGTCCGCCGCACCCGGGAGCTGCTCGGCGAGGTCCGCCGCACGCGCCCGGACGGCGTCCGTGAGGAGCACCTCGCGGCACGGCGGTGCCCACAGCGGCCGGTCCGCGACCTCGAGGGTGCGCTGGTCCGCCACGGAGAACCAGCGCAGCTCGGTGACCTCGTCGCCCCAGAACTCGACACGCACCGGGTGCTCGTCCGTGGGTGCGAACACGTCGAGGATCCCGCCGCGCACGGCGAACTCCCCGCGCCGGCCCACGATGTCCGTGCGCTGGTACGCGGCCGCGACGAGGCGCTCCGTGACGTGGGTGAGGTCCGCCGTGTCGCCCTGCGCGAGCGAGACCGGCTCGAGGTCGCCGAGGCCCGCCACGACGGGCTGCAGGAGCGCCCGCACCGGGATGAGCAACACCCGCACGGGGCCCGCCGGGCCGCTCGCGTCCGGGTGCGCGAGCCGGCGCAGCACCGCGAGGCGCCGGGCCACGGTGTCCGCGCGCGGCGACAGGCGCTCGTGCGGGAGGGTCTCCCACGCGGGCAGCACCGCGACGTCCTCGGCGGGCAAGAAGGCACGCAGGCCCGCAGCGAGGTCGTCCGCCTCGCGGCCCGTCGCCGCGACGACCACGAGCGGGCGGTGCGTGGCGGCACCGGTCGCGAGCGACTCGCCGTCGGCCCCGTGCGCTCCCGCGAGGAGGGCGAGCAGGCCGGGGCGCGCTCCCGCGGGCACCACGAGGTCGAGGTCGCCGCGCAAGCGCACCTCGGAGAGCGCGCGCTCGACGGCGGGCTCGGTGCGCAGCAGCGGCAGGAGGCCGGTCAGACTCATGAGAACTTGCCCTCCGGGCACGACGACAGGCCCGATACCGTGCGGCACCGGGGGTCACCTAGCCTACGCCCGGCCCCCGACACGCTCCGTACGGCGGTGCGTGACCTCTCACGCGGTGCGCCCGCTCAGACGGCGGCGTCGGTACGGACCGGCGACTCGAGGACGTTGAGCGCCGCCCGCAAGAGGGTCGACGAGGTGTGCACCGTGTACGGGAAGTAGTGGACCTCGACCCCGACGCTCGCCATGTCCCGCTCGAGCCGGTCGCCCTTGGGGGTGCCGCGCCAGTCGTCACCCTTGAAGATGACGTCGAAGCCCACGTGCCGCCAGGTCGAGAGCTTGTCCGGCCACGTCTCCGCGACGGCCTCGTCAACGATCGTCAGCGACCGCACGATCTCGATCCGCTCCGCGAGCGGGATCACCGGGGCACGGCCCTTGACCGCGAGCGCGTTCTGGTCCGAGACCACCCCCGCGACGAGCACGTCGCAGTGCTCCCGGGCGTGCTTGAGGATGTTGAGGTGGCCTACGTGGAACAGGTCGTAGACACCGGGTGCGTACCCGATGCGGGTCCCCTCGCGCTGCGACATGTCCCGAGTCTAGGTCGAACCGGGGCAATTCGGACAGGGCCGACCGGGTGAATCACTCGCTCGCGGGTAGGGCCCTTGAGGCCCGTCGCAGCTCGAGGTACCACTTGGGCAGCGCGAGCAGCGTGAAGCCCGCCATCGCCGCCGCGAGGAGCGAGTATCCCACCACGAAGCCCGCATGCCAGCCGAGCAGCGCGAAGAGCAGGCACATCAGCCCGTAGTCCGTGGGGACGACGGCGAGCGAGTACACGACCGAGGACGATCCGTCCCCCGCCATGAAGTGGTCGTCGCGACCGCGCAGCGAGCGGCGCAGCAGGTCCGTGAGCACCATCGCGAAGAACAGCACCGACTGCACCACGAGGAAGCCGAGCGGCACGAGCAGCATCGCCTCGGGCAGCTCGAAGGACCTGTGCCAGCTCGCGAGCACCGCGAGGTGCAGCAGCCCGATCTTCGCGGCGTCGATCACGTGGTCGAGCCACTCGCCCGCGGGGCTGCCCCCACCGCGGAGCCGGGCGACCTGCCCGTCCGCCGAGTCGAGCGCGTAGCCGAGCACGAGGAGCGCTGCGACAACGATCCCCACCGCGAGGGTGGGCGGCACGAAGGCCACCAGGGCGATCCCCGAGAACGTCGCGAGCGCGCTGAGCACCGTCACCTGGTCGGGGCTCAGGCCCGCGACGTGCGCGAGGGCCGCGAGCCTGCGACCGAGGGGTCGGTTGACGAACCGCGAGTACGCCGGGGCACCCTTGGACGTCTTCTGCATCGAGGCGAGCTGGTGCACAGCCTCGCGGTACCTCGCCGGGGCGGGCTCGCTCATGGCTGCTGCACCGCCTCGCGGAGCACGGCGTCGAGCCGCTGGGCGTAGGCGGAGTGGGTGAACCCCTCGCGGTGGCGTGCCGCACCGGCCCGTCCCGCGGCGTCGAGCGACGTGCGGCTGCTCGCGCCGAGGGCCTTCGCCCACGCGGCCGCGTCACCTGGCTCGACCAAGGTCCCCGTGACACCGTCGATCACCATCTCCGGCAAGCCCCCGATCCTCGACGCGAGGACCGCCACCCCGTGCGCCGCGGCCTCGACGGCCACGAGGGGGAAGGGGTCCGGGGCGATGCTCGGGACGGCCACGACGTCGGCCGCCGCGAACCACTCGGCCGCGTCCTCGACCTCGCCCACGACCGAGACGGTGCTCCCGCGCGGCATCGCGGCGACGATCCCTTCGACGTCCACCGCGGTACCGGAGGGCGGCGGCCCCCCGAGGACGACGAGGTGCAGGTCGTCACGATCGAGCCGGGACCACGCGTCGAGGAGCACGTCCAGGCCCTTCCAGCGGTTCCACCGGCTCGCGACCAGCACGAGCGTCTCCTCGGCCCCCACCCCGACCGACGCGCGCAGCGCAGCACGGGCACCGGGTTCGGTCTCGGGGGCGTCGACGCCGTTGTGCACCACCGTGACCCTCGAGCGCGAGACGGGCAGGGGACGCGCGACGGCGTCGCTCACCGCGACGACGCGGTGGCAGCACCACAGCAAGGGCCCGAGCAGGACCTGCTCGGTGCGGGTCCACGCCTCGTGGACGTGCACCACGACGCGCGCACCGACGAGCCGCGCGAGCGGAGCCACCGGGAGCATCGCGGAGGTGTTGACGTAGACGAGGGACGGCCGGGCACGGGCCAGGTCGCGCAGCGTGCGCCACGCGCGGGCGACGAGGCCCGGGAGCCCTCGCGGGCGCGCGTACTCGCGACGCAGCACGGCCAGGTCGTGCCGGGAGACATGGACCTGCCGCGCAGTGAGCTCACGGGTCAGCTGGCGGCTCGCGTAGGCGAGGTCGTTCGGCAGCCATACCCGCACCCGACCGCGCCGCTCGAGCACCTCGACCGACTGGAGCAGGACGCGGTCGGCGCCGTAGAGCTCGTCGGACGGGTGGACGGCGAGGATGCGGTTCACTCGTCTCCCTGTCGAGCCCGACGCCCGGACGGGCGCCGCCCCCGGCGACGCAGCGCACCGAGGCGACCCGCGAGCTCCTCGTACTGCGCGGCAACCTGGTCCCAGTCGTAGCGGGCGGCCTCCTGGAGCCCGGCCTTGCCGCGCGCCGCCGTCGCGTCGGGGTCCGCCTCCGCCTCGTCGAGGAGCGCGGCGAGCTGCGGCGCGTCCGCGAAGTAGCGACCCGCGGTACGCACCACCTCGCGGTTGAAGTCGACGTCGAGGGCGATGACGGGCGCGCCCGCGCCGATCGCCCGCAAGAGCGAGGGATTGGTCCCGCCCACGGAGTGACCGTGCAGGTACGTCGCCGCTCCCGCGTACAGCTGGTCGAGCAGGTCCTGGTCCCACACGCCGCCGAGGAAGCGCACGCGCCCGTCCGCGGCGGCGTGCACGGAGGCCGTGTACTCGTGCGCGTAGGGAGCGGAGCCGACGACGACGAGCGGCAGCTCGGCCCCGCTGCGCCGGTACCCCTCGACGATCGTGTGCACGTTGTTCTCCGGCTCGAACCGCGCGACCACGAGGTGATACCCCCCGGGTGCGAGCCCCAGCTCGTCGAGCCGCGCGGCGCCCGGGTCGAGGATCGGCGCCCCGTAGGCGATCTGCACGGTGGGGGCTCGGAATGCTCGGCGGTAGTAGTCCGCGATCCCTTGCGCGTCAGCGATCAGTGCGTCCGACCAGCGCACCGCGAGCGACTCCGCGAGCCGGTAGTAGTTCCGTCCCGCGCCGGACCACTTGGCGCGCTTCCACTCCAGGCCGTCCACGTGGGTCGCCACGGGGATCCGCGCCGCACGCAAGAGCGGCAGGAACAGGGCGTTGG
>JAAYZM010000317.1 GCA_012514835.1 Actinomycetales bacterium | reverse complement strand
GGAACGGGTACTCGGGCTTGTAGGTGCTGCGGACCGCCTTGGGTCCCGCCGCGCCGTAGAGCTTGGCGACGCGCTCCGCGATGACCTCGCGGTACTCCGGGTCGGTCGACAAGAGGTTCTGCACGGGCGGCGGGAACTCGACGGCCGCGAGCCGGGCGTCGTAGTCCGGGTTCTCGAGACCGGGCTCGAACACGTGACGCACGCCGTTGCGCTCGAGGAAGCCCACGAAGTCGCGGAAGCGCTGGGCGTGGCCCGTGTTGAACGTCGTGTAGTCGGACTGCTCGTACAGGTCCGCCGCGTCGACCTTCTCGGGCAGGTCCGGCACCAGGGTGTGCGGGATGTCGTGGAAGCGCGCGAGCTCGAGCGTGCGGGCGTCGTGCGCGAGGACGTGCGCGGGGGTGCCGGCGCTGAGGGCCACGATGTTGCCGTGGATCCGGGTGCCGAAGGAGAAGTCCTGGCGGGCCAGGAACTGCATCCACGTGACCGTGTCCACGAAGAAGCGGATGCGGTTCTCGCGGTACATGAGGTGACCGGTGTGCTGGGGGAGACGCTCGGGGCCGCGCGGCTCGAGGTCCTTGCCCCACAGGAGCAGCTCGAGGGTCGTGTCGTCCTGCGGGATGTAGATCATCCGGCCGTACTTCTCGGCGTGCCGCTGACCGATCTCCTGCATCGCGCGCACGTACGGCGAGATGTTGATGGTGAACTCGCTGTCGGGCGTCAGGCTCGCAGCGCGCTTCTCGATCCGCAGGCCCTCGCCGTCGCGGAAGAGGGAGGGGCAGCCGACGACGTCCACGTGCTCGTCCCCGTAGCCGAGGCGAGCGAGGTACTCGCGCGTGAAGTCGCCGCGCACCCCGATGGACCCGGAGCGCTCGAGCACCGCGCTGACGAACCGCTGCACGGCCGTGGTGAGCTCGGCGGAGTCCGTGGGCAGGGGGTTGTCGAGGCTCCCGACACCGCCCGCGACACCCACGCCCACCACGACGGTGGGGATGCGCAGACCTTCGACCACCTTGGTCAGGCGCGTGAGGTTGTCGAGGAACTTGGGTCGGAACGCGTTGGCGAGGGGGATCACGAACGCGTCGAACTCGTCGTTGATCCGGTCGATGTAGTGGCGCGTGACGCCGGGCCGCTCGCTCAGGTAGGAGTTCGACACGACCTCGGTGTCCGGCGTGCTGATGATGCGGTGCACGGCGTCGGTGAAGACGAAGTTGCCGACGTTCCTGCCCCACACCCCGCGCCGGTAGTTCGCGAGGGCGTTCTCCGGGGGGATCGGGGTGAAGGGGTCCTTGCCAGAGCGCAAGAGGATCCGGGCCATGGGGGCGCTGCTCCGTGGGTTCGGTGGGCGGACGGCCTCGCTGATGGTGGCCTCGACGGACCCAGCATAGTGGCCCTGCTCGTGGTGAAGCCGTGAAGGTCCTGCCGGGCTCGCCCGCCTTTGACCCGGTTCGCGCCGTGACATTCGTCCTCTTCGATGGAGACGTCCCCGCAGGTGTGCTTAGGGTGGAACAGAACCGACTGATGGGACTCTTGTGGACAGCCTCACGCCCACCACTCCTCGGACCGGGGCCCGCCGCGCCCTGGTCACCCTCTCCTTCACGCTCGTCGCCCTCCTGGGCGTCGGGACGCTGAGCCCGGCCCAGGCCGCCGTGCCCGCTGCCGTGGCCCCCACGAGGCTCGCCGCGGCGAAGAAGCCGCCGGCACCCAGGACGGTGAAGGTGGCCAAGAACAGCTACGGCAAGTTCAGGCTCAAGTGGTCCAAGGCGAAGCGGGCCAAGGGTTACCGGGTCATCGTGGCGCGCGACAAGAAGATGAAGAAGGTCGTGCTGCGCACGAAGTACACGACGAAGCGCTCCCAGTGGGTCCACGGCAAGAAGATCAAGGAAGGCGTGCGCTACTACGTCCAGGTGCAGTCGCACGCGAGCAAGCGCGTCAAGGGCAAGAAGTCGAAGCCCAAGGCCGTCCGTCCCCTGACGAAGCCCGTCAAGAAGCCCGAGAAGCTCGAGGTCCGCGCGACCGGGCTCACGTCCGTGCGGGTCACCTGGAAGCCCGCGAAGTACGCGACGGGATACACCGTGAAGCTGCGGGCCACGAAGAACGGTGCGCCGTTCTGGTCCAAGCGCGTGGTCGGGAAGTCGAAGAAGGCGCTCAACGTCAAGAACATCAACACGAAGCGCTACGGCAACACGTTCTTCGTCACCGTCACCGCGGACCGCAAGAAGAGGACCTTCAGGGACTCCGAGACGCCGATCGCCTCGACGCTCGCGCCCTACACGAGCGGCAGGACGGTGGCCTCGGGGATCAAGGTCGCGAGCTACAACGTGCAGGGCCACCAGACCAAGACGGCGTGGGATGCCCGCGGCGACCGCATCGCGAGCATCATCGCCGGCCGCGACATCGTGGGGATCCAGGAGCTCACCTACGGGCGCACCTGGGGCACGCAGACGCGCCCCATCCAGGACCTCGCCGACCGGACCGGGCTGACCTACCCGATCACGTACGACGC
>JAAYZM010000316.1 GCA_012514835.1 Actinomycetales bacterium | reverse complement strand
CGTGTTCCGGTGGGAGGATGGGGGCCATGAGCCAGGAGAGCACCGAGACCGTCAGCGACACCGAAGCCGTCCGGGACATCGCGGACGTCGCGGCCGTCGAGGTCATCACCACGGCGGCCGTCCACCTGATGAGCGCCGCCGCCGTCAAGGTGGGGCTCGCCCCCGACACCGAGGACGTCAAGGGCGCCGAGCTCAAGGACCTCGACGAGGCGCGCAAGCTCATCACGGCCCTCGCGGCGCTCGTCACGGGGTCTGCGGCCGACGTGGGCAGCATGCACGCCCGCTCGCTCCGCGACGGCCTGCGGTCCCTCCAGCTCGCCTTCCGGGAGGCGTCGGTCGTCCCGGACGCCCCTGGCGAGGGGCCCGGTGAGTCCTACACGGGCTCGGTTGTGTGATTCCTCCTATCCTGTGGGGGTGACGAGCACGCCAACCCACGAGACCGACACGCAGGACGCTGTCGTCTCGGCACAAGCGGAGAAGCCGCCGCGCCCGCGCACGCGTGCGCGCCACCGCCGCTGGGTGCTGCTCTCCGTGCTCGTCCTCCTGCTGGGCGGCGCCGTCGCCGGGGACGCCTACCTGTGGCAGGTGTCCGAGGCGTGGATCGAGCGCGACGGTCAGTGGCAGGTCCACGCCCGCTCGCTCACCACGTCCCTGGGCGAGACCACCACCGAGCTCCAGGACACGATGGCCGAGCTCGAGGTGGTCCGCGGCCAGCTGGACCAGGCGCAGACGCGCATCAGCGACCTCGCGGACGAGAAGGCCCAGCTGGGCGACGAGCACGCCGTGGTGCGCCAGCTCGCCGAGTACCAGGAGCGCGTCCAGACGGCGGCGACCGCCGTGGTGGCCGCCCTCGACTCGTGCATCGCGAGCCAGCAGCGCCTCATCCGCTGGTACCGCGACACCGAGGAGCCCACGGACGAGCAGCTCGTGGTGCTCGCCGAGCTCGGTGAGTCCGTGGGCGCCGTGTGCACCGCGGCGCAAGAGGCCAAGGACGCCCTCGCCGAGGAGCTCGACGGATGAGGCGACCCGCCCCGGCGTCCGCCGTCGTCGGCGTCCTCGTCCTCGCCCTGTGCGGCGCGTGCTCCGCGCTCCCCGAGATCCCTCCGATGCCCGACGGTCCGCTCCCCACGGCTCCGACCCCCACGGCGTCGTTCGACCCGGCGGCCGCGGTGCGCAACGACCTGTCTCCTGACGGTTTCGACGTGGCCGAGCGGATCTCCGTGCGCGTGCGCAACCTCGGGTGCTTCTCGCTGTCCACGGGGTCCGGCTTCGCCGTGGGTGAGACCACGCTCGTGACGAACCGCCACGTGGTCGAGGACTCCGCCGAGCTCGCCCTGAGCACGTACGACGGCCGGGACGTGGGCGTGCGCGCCGCGAGCATCGCCGAGCTCGCGGACCTCGCCGTGGTGCGCACCGACGGCGAGCTGCCCGCCGTGCCCGAGCTCGCGACCGAGGACCCCGAGCGGGGCGACACGATCACCGTGGTCGGCTACCCCCAGGGCGGCCGGCTCACGGTCACGTCGGGCCGTGTGATCGCGCGCACCACCGACCCGCTCAACCTGCACCTCGGCGAGGTGCTCGTGACCGACGCCCTCGTCGAGCCTGGCAGCTCCGGCTCCCCCGCGCTCGACCGGCGCGGCCGCGTGGTGGGGGTGGTCTACGCGATGAACGAGGCAGAGCAGAGCTTTATCGTCCCCGTGAGCACGCTGCACGAGCTGCTCGAGGACGACGACGCGTTCAAGCCCGTCAAGGAAGAGTCCTTCGTCTGCGACTGACTAGACCGCGTGGATGCGCAGCTCGAGGGAGTCGACGCGGTCCGCGACCACGCTCGCGGCGGCGAGCCGGGCGTTGACCTGGGCGAGGACGGCGTCGAGGCCCGCTCGGTCGAGACCGGAGTCGATGCCGAGCCGCAGGGCCACCTCGGCGCTCCGGCCCGGGAGCGCCTCGGCGGCGCGCACGCCCTGGACCACGAGGGCCGCGACCGAGAGCTCTTGAGCCACCTCGGGGTCCACGACGGCCTCGCCGGACGCGCCGGGCACGACGGCGGGACGCCACTGCTCCCCGCGCGCGAGCGCCCACACGGCCGTGCGCGGCACCTGGACCGTCACGGGACCGCCCGGGTCCACGACGAGCAGCTCCCACCCGTCCGTCACGGCGCTGCCCGCGGCCTGGCTCCCCTGGACCGGCACGGGGCGTGCGTCCGTGCGCCACGCCGCCATGGCCTGGATGGACGAGAACACGGGGAGCACCTCGCGCCCGTCCGGCGACGAGATCGCGACGACGCCCGTGGACGCCTCGCGGTCCACGTGGAGCCCCTCGACCTCCTCGACGACGACGGCCTCCGCGAGCACGGGCACGAGGACGCGGACGTTCCCGAGGGCTCGGACCACGTCGGGGAGCGCGGCCGCCACGCCGTCGATCTCGACCCGGGACAGTGCCGCCGCGAGCTCGGGCGCCGCGGAACCGTCGTCGTCGGCGTACGGCGACGTGCGGGGCAGCTCCTTGCCCGTCACGGCCGCCCGGCGACGTCGAGCGCTTGCGGGAGCGTGAACGCCCCCGCGTAGAGCGCCTTGCCGACGATCGCCCCTTCCACACCCACCGGGACCAGCTCGCGCAGCGCCTCGAGGTCCGCGAGGCTCGACACCCCGCCCGACGCCACGACGGGCGCGGACGTGCGCGAGCACACCTCGCGCAGCAGCTCGACGTTGGGGCCGCGCAGTGTGCCGTCCTTCGTCACGTCGGTGAGGACGTAGCGGGCGCACCCGGCGTCGTCGAGGCGCGCGAGCACCTCCCACAGGTCCCCGCCCTCCTTCGTCCAGCCGCGCGCCGCGAGCGTGGTGCCGCGCACGTCGAGACCCACGGCGATGCGGTCGCCGTGGCGCGCGATCGCGCGGGCCGTCCACTCGGGGTTCTCGAGGGCCGCCGTGCCGAGGTTGACGCGGGTGGCCCCCATCGCGAGGGCCGTCTCGAGGGACTCGTCGTCCCGGATGCCGCCGGACAGCTCCATCTTCACGCCGTCGGACGCCATGATCGCCGTGACCTCCGCGATCACCTCGGCGTTCGATCCCCGGCCGAACGCGGCGTCGAGGTCCACGAGGTGGATCCACTCGGCCCCGCCGTCGCGCCAGTCGCTCGCGGCGGCGAGCGGCGAGCCGTACGAAGTCTCCGAGCCGGCCTCGCCCTGGACGAGGCGCACGGCCTGCCCTCCGGCGACGTCAACGGCGGGGAGCAGCTCGAGGCGGGTCATCGGTGGTCCTTCACGGTCGCGATCCAGTGGGACAGCAACGCGGCTCCCGCGTCGCCGGACTTCTCGGGGTGGAACTGGGTCGCGGCGAGGGGGCCGTTCTCGACGGCGGCCACGAACGGCCCGCCGTGCTCGGCCCACGTCACGAGGGGCGGCGCGAAGCGCGAGGCGTCGACGGTCTCGGCGAGCGGGAACGTCCGCGCGGCGTAGGAGTGCACGAAGTAGAAGCGCTCGTCCTCGAGCCCCGCGAACAGGCGCGAGCCTTCCGGCACGGACACGGTGGACCAGCCCATGTGGGGCACCACCTCGGCCTCGAGGCGGTCGACGACGCCGGGCCACTCCCCCAGGCCCTCCGCGTACTCGCCGTGCTCCACGCCCTCGGCGAAGAGCACCTGCATGCCCACGCAGATGCCCAGCACGGGGCGCCCGCCCGCGAGCCGGCGGTCCACGATCCAGTCCCCGCGCACGGCGCGCAGGCCCGCCATGCACGCGGCGAAGGCGCCGACGCCGGGCACCACGAGGCCGTCCGCCGCGAGCGCGGTGTCGAAGTCCGCCGTGAGCTCGACCGTGGCCCCGACGCGCTCGAGCGCGCGCACGGCCGAGCGGACGTTGCCGAAGCCGTAGTCGAGGACGACGACCTTGGTCTCAGCCACGGGTCGCCTGCTTGCGTGCGGTGCGCGCGAGCTTCGCGAGGTTCCGGGCGGCCCGCCAGCGGGACATGCCCACGCTCGACACCATTCCCTCGACCTCGCTCGCGTGCGCGGTGCCCGTGATGAGGTCCTCGAGCACCACGGGCGCGGCGTCAAGCCACAGCCCGGCGGCCTGCACCTCGGTGGCCTCGGCGTTCGTGTAGCCCGCGGACTCGATCTGACCGTCGGTGTTCTGGAGCACCACCACGAGGACGCCCTTGAGCAGCTGGGAGATCGACCGTGCCGCCGCGTGGGGGGTGTCGCCCTCCGCATCGAGGCACACGGCGAGGGAACCCACCTCGCTCGGCACGACCTCGGCCCTGACCCCGGCGAGCGCGCACGCCGCCGCGAGCGCCTCGGGCGCGGGGACGGGGGTGACGACGACGGCGCGAACGCTCACAGAGCACCCTTGGTGCTCGGGATGCCCTCGACGCGCGGGTCCTTCGCCACGGCGGCCCGCAGGGCGCGCGCGAGCGCCTTGAACTGCGCCTCGACGATGTGGTGGGGGTCGCGGCCCGCGAGGACGCGCACGTGCAGGCAGATGCCCGCGTGGTGCGCGATCGACTCGAGGACGTGCCTCGTGAGCGAACCCGTGAAGTGCCCGCCGATCAGGTGGTACTCCTGCCCCGCGGGCTCGCCCGAGTGGACCAGGTAGGGGCGCCCGGAGACGTCCACGACGGCGTGCGCGAGCGCCTCGTCGAGCGGGACCGTGGCGTCCCCGAAGCGAGAGATGCCGGCCTTGTCCCCGAGCGCCTCGCGGAGCGCCTCGCCGATGCAGATCGCGACGTCCTCGACCGTGTGGTGGGCGTCGATGTGCACGTCACCCGTGGCCTGGACCGTGAGGTCGATCAGCGAGTGCTTGCCGAGGGCCGTGAGCATGTGGTCGTAGAACGGCACGCCCGTGGTGATCTCGGTGCGGCCGGTGCCGTCGAGGTCGAGCTCGACGAGCACGCTCGACTCGCTCG
Source organism: Actinomycetales bacterium (assembly GCA_012514835.1). Taxonomy (GTDB): domain Bacteria; phylum Actinomycetota; class Actinomycetes; order Actinomycetales; family Cellulomonadaceae; genus JAAYZM01. The sequence goes on along the minus strand of JAAYZM010000316.1, from coordinate 4,806 downwards.
TCTTGCGCTCGACGCGACCCGTGCGCGTGCCCGCTGCGGTGCTCACAGTCCTGCCACCTCCACCAGGGCGTCCTTGAACGCCGCCATCTCTTCCGGGGTCCCGATCGAGACCCGGAGCCATCCGGGCGGACCCACCTCGCGGATCAGCACGCCCCGGTCCAGGAGACCTTGCCAGACCGCGCGGCGGTCGTCGAACGTGCCGAACAGCGCGAAGTTCGCGTCCGAGTCCGCGACCGCCAGCCCGCGCTCGCGCAGCCACGCGACGGTCTGGTCCCGCTCGGCGCGCAGCGAGCCCACCTGGGCCATGAGCTCGGCCGAGTGGGCGAGCGCCGCACGGGCCACCGCCTGGCTCACGGCCGAGAGGTGGTACGGCAAGCGCACCACGCGCAGGGCGTCGACGAGCTCGCTGCTCGCCGCGAGGTAACCCAGCCGCGCGCCCGCCATCCCGAAGGCCTTCGACATGGTGCGGGACACGGCGAGGTGGGGGTAGGTGGCGAGCAGGGTGAGGGCCGACGGCGTGCCCTCGCGCCGGAACTCCCCGTAGGCCTCGTCGACCACGACGACGCACCCGCCCGGCACGTCGGCCGCGGCATCCAGGACGGCGCGCACGACGTCGAGCCCGAGCGCCGTGCCGGTGGGGTTGTTGGGGCTCGCGAGGAGCACGACGGACGGGGCGTGCTCGGCGATCGCCCGGCGCGCGGCGTCGGGGTCGAGCGAGAAGTCCGCCTCGCGGCGCCCCGCGACCCACGTGGTGAACGTGTCGCGCGCGTACTCGGGGTACATCGAGTAGGTGGGCGCAAAGCTCAGCACCGTGCGGCCGGGCCCGCCGAAGGCCTGCAAGAGATGCAGCATGACCTCGTTCGAGCCGTTCGCGGCCCACACCTGCTCGGGGGCGAGCGCGACTCCTGACTCCGCGAACAGGTACGCGGCGAGATCCTTGCGCAGGTCGAGGAAGTCGCGGTCCGGGTAGCGGTTCAGTCCGCGCGCCGCCCCCGTCACGGCCTGGGCGATCGAGGAGACCACGGCGTCCGACGGCGCGTAGGGGTTCTCGTTGACGTTGAGGAGCACCGGCACGTCGAGCTGCGGGGCGCCGTACGGCGTCAGCCCGGCGAGGTCGGCGCGGAGGGGAAGCGGTGTCACGGGCCAATCCTAGGCAGCGCGCCCGGCAGGGTCTCACTCATTCCACGCCCCGGACCCGACCGACGTCCCGGTCGGCTCGCGTTCGGGCTCCTGAGGCCGAGCGCGGGGCGTCGGCCGTGGGTGGGCGTCCGTAGAGTCCTGAGCATGACGGACGCCCACCCCACCGACTCCCGGTCCGACGACGGCGCCCCTGGGGCGGCCCCGTCCTCCACGGGTCTACGCGACCGGGCCGAAGAGGTGCTGCGCGCGCTCGTGGGCCGCCCGGCCGCGCGGCTGCGGGACGACCAGTGGCTCGCGATCGAGGCGCTCGTAGCCCACCGGCGCCGGGCGCTCGTGGTGCAGCGCACGGGGTGGGGCAAGTCCGCCGTCTACTTCGTCGCGACGGCCCTGCTGCGCTCGGGCGCGAACGGTCCGACGGCGGGGCCCACGGTGATCGTCTCCCCGCTGCTGGCCCTCATGCGCAACCAGGTGGCCGCGGCCGCGCGCGCGGGGATCGTCGCGGAGACGATCAACTCGGCGAACGTCACGGACTGGGACGACGTCCACGCGCGCGTCGCCGCGGGCGAGGTGGACGTCCTGCTCGTCTCCCCCGAGCGCCTCAACAACCCGCGGTTCCGCGACGAGGTGCTCCCCCGGCTCGCCGCGAGCACGGGCCTGCTCGTGGTGGACGAGGCGCACTGCATCTCCGACTGGGGGCACGACTTCCGGCCCGACTACCGGCGCATCAGGACCTTGCTCGCCGAGCTGCCCGCGGGCATCCCGGTGCTCGCCACGACGGCCACCGCGAACGCGCGCGTCACGGCGGACGTGGCCGAACAGCTCGCCGTCTCGCACACCGCCGGCGGGGCGCCGTCGTCGGCGGACGTCCTCGTGCTGCGCGGTCCCCTGGACCGCGAGAGCCTCCACCTGTCCGTCGAGCGGTTGCCGGACCACGCCTCGCGCCTCGCGTGGCTCAGCGCGAACCTGCCCCGCATCGACGGCTCGGGGATCGTCTACTGCCTCACCGTCGCGATGGCCGAGCAGGTCGCCGCGCACCTGCGGGCGGACGGGCTCGAGGTGCGCGCCTACTCGGGCCAGACGGACCCCGCCGAGCGCGAGGCCGCGGAGGAGGACCTGCTCGCGAACCGCGTCAAGGCGCTCGTCGCCACCTCGGCCCTCGGGATGGGCTTCGACAAGCCGGACCTCGCGTTCGTGGCGCACCTCGGCGCACCGAGCTCCCCCATCGCGTACTACCAGCAGGTGGGGCGCGCGGGCCGTGCGACGCAGCGGGCCGAGGTGGTGCTCCTGCCTGGAGCGGAGGACCGCCAGATCTGGGACTGGTACGCCGCGCAGTCCTTCCCCGCCGAACCGCAGGTGCGCGCGACCCTCGCGGCCCTGACCGAGCACGGGACGCTCTCGCTGCCCGCTCTGGAGACGCACGTGGACCTGCGGCGCTCACGCCTCGAGGCGATGCTCAAGGTGCTCGACGTGGACGGTGCCGTGCGCCGGGTCCAGGGCGGCTGGGAGGCCACGGGAGCGGGCTGGACCTATGACTCCGAGCGCTACGCGCGGGTCGACGCCGCGCGGCGTGCCGAGCAGGACGCGATGCTCGCCTACGAGGCCACCGACGGGTGCCGGCTCGCGTTCTTGCGCCGCGCCCTCGACGATCCCGAGCTGGTCGACGGGTGGGCGTGCGGCCGCTGCGACCGGTGCGGTGGTGGGCTCACGTCGGTGGTCCCCGTGGGCGACGGCGTGGCGGCGGCCCGCGCACGCCTCGACGCCCCCGGGGTCGAGCTCACGGCGCGGCGCCAGTGGCCGTCCGGCATGGCGAGCCTCGGCGTGGAGCTGTCCGGGCGCATCCCGCCCGGGGAGCAGGCCGAGCCGGGGCGCGCCGTCGGACGCCTCGACTCCCTCGGTTGGGGCGGGGTGCTGCGCGACGTGTTCGGCGCACCGGACGATCCCGGCGAGCTGCCCGTCGCGCTGCGCCGCCCCGTGCTCGAGGTGCTCGACGCGTGGGCGCCGCAGGTCTCCGGGGTCGCCGTGGTCGGCTCCGCGACCCGGCCCGGGCTCGTGACCCACCTCGCCGACGGGGTCGCGCGGCACCTCGGCGTGGCCGTCGTCGCGCGGCTGACCGTGCACGGCGAGCCAGCACGCCACGACGTGAACTCCGCGCAGCGCCTCGCGGGCGTGGCGCGGCGCCTCGGGCTCGAGACCTCCGGACCGCTCACCGGCCCCGTGCTGCTCGTGGACGACCGGACCGACTCGGGCTGGACCCTCACCGTGGCCGCCCGGCTGCTGCGCCAGGCGGGCGCGAGCGAGGTCTACCCGTTCGTGCTCGCCGTCGGCTGAGCTCAGCCTTCGAACCGCGCCTATCCCTCGAACCGCGCCGTGACGGCCTCGCCGTGCGCGGGGAGGTCCTCCGCCTGGGAGAACGCGACGATGCGGTCTGCGAGCACCCCGAGGGCGTCCCGGTCGTACTCGATCACCTGGACGGCCTTGACGAAGGAGTGGACGCCCAGGCCGCTCGCGAAGTGCGCGCACCCGCCCGTGGGCAGCACGTGGTTGGACCCGGACATGTAGTCGCCGAGCGAGACGGGCGAGTACGGTCCCACGAAGATCGCCCCGGCGGCCGTGACGCGCTCGGCCACGGCGGCGGCGTCGGCCGTCTGGATCTCGAGGTGCTCGGCCGCGTACGCGTCGACCACCTGCAGGCCTTGCTCCACGTCGTCCACGAGCACGATCGCGCTCTGCGGCCCGGACAGCGCCGTGCGGACGCGCCCGGAGTGCTTCGTGCGCTCGACGCGACCGACCAGCTCGCGGTCCACGGCATCGGCCAGCTCGAGGGAGTCCGTCACGAGCACGGACGCCGCGAGGGGGTCGTGCTCGGCCTGGGAGACGAGGTCCGCCGCGACGTGGGCCGCCTCGGCACCGCCGTCCGCGAGGATCGCGATCTCGGTGGGACCGGCCTCCGCGTCGATGCCCACGACGCCGCGCACGAGGCGCTTGGCGGCCGCGACGTAGACGTTGCCCGGGCCCGTGACCACGTCCACGGGCTCGCACAGCACGTCACCGTCCTCGTCCGCCCCGTAGGCGAGCATCGCGACGGCTTGGGCGCCGCCCACGGCGTACACCTCGTCGACGCCGAGCAGCGCGCACGTCGCGAGCACCACGGGGCCCGGCAGCCCGTCGTTGTCCTTCTGCGGGGGCGAGGCGACGGCGAGCGAGCCGACGCCGGCCTCTTGCGCGGCCACGACGTTCATGATGACGCTCGAGGGGTAGACGGCCAGGCCGCCGGGCACGTAGAGACCCACGCGGCGCACGGGGATCCAGCGCTGGCGCACCTGGGCACCCGCCGCGAGCTCGACCGTGAAGTCCTGCGGCCGCTGCGCGGCGTGCACGGTGCGCACGCGACGGATCGTCTCCTCGAGCGCCTCGCGCACCACGGGGTCCAGGACGCCGACGGCGGCCGCGATGACGTCCGCGGGCACGCGCAGGTGCTCGGGTCGCACCCCGTCGAACCGCTCGGCGAGGTCCCGCAGCGCGACCGCACCATGAGCCCGCACGTCCTCGATGATCGGCGCGACCGAGGCCGTGGCGGCCTCGACGTCGACCTCGGCGCGCGGCAGCGCGGCGAGCAGCTCACGGCGGGACAGGGAACGACCACGCAGGTCGGTACGGGAGATCACG
>JAAYZM010000315.1 GCA_012514835.1 Actinomycetales bacterium | reverse complement strand
TCGCGCAGACGTACCTGCACCGCGAGCTGGGTGTCGAGCCGAGCGACGGGCAGGGTGCGCTCGATCTCGACGGCGGCGGGGAGGAGCTCGCGGCGGCCGAGCGGGCCTCGGCGAGCGTCGAGCTCGCCGCCGTGCTGCGCGGCGAGCTCGCGGACCGCGAGGGCAGCGCGCTGCTGACGGACCTCGAGCTGCCCCTCGTGCCCGTGCTGGCACGCATGGAGGCCACCGGCATCGCCGTGGACCTCGAGTACCTGCGTGCGCTCGAGAAGCAGTTCGACTCGCGCGTCCAGACGGCGGCCACCGAGGCGTACACCGTGATCGGCCGCGAGGTGAACCTCGGCTCGCCCAAGCAGCTCCAGGAGGTGCTGTTCGACGAGCTCGACATGCCGCGCACCAAGAAGATCAAGACGGGCTACACGACCGACGCCGCGGCTCTCGCGGACCTGTTCGCGAAGACGGAGCACCCGTTCCTCGCGCACCTGCTCGCGCACCGCGACGCGATCAGGCTGCGCCAGACGGTCGAGGGGCTCATCCGCTCCGTCGCGGAGGACGGCCGGATCCACACGACCTTCCGGCAGACGGTCGCCGCGACGGGTCGGCTCTCCTCGAACGACCCCAACCTGCAGAACATCCCGATCCGCACGGCCGAGGGCCGCCTCGTGCGCAAGGCCTTCGTGGTCGGTGACGGCTTCGAGACGCTCCTGACGGCGGACTACTCGCAGATCGAGATGCGGATCATGGCCCACCTCTCGGGGGACGAGGGGCTCATCGAGGCGTTCCGCTCGGGCGAGGACCTGCACCGCTTCGTGGGCTCGCGCGTGTTCGAGGTGGCCCCCGAGGACGTCACGTCCGAGATGCGCTCCAAGATCAAGGCGATGAGCTACGGCCTCGCGTACGGCCTGAGCGCGTTCGGCCTGTCCAAGCAGCTCGACATCGGCGTCAAGGAGGCCGAGCGCCTCATGTCGGAGTACTTCGAGCGCTTCGGCGGGGTGCGTGACTACCTGCACCGGGTGGTCGAGGAGGCGCGCGGCACCGGGTACACGGCCACGATCCTCGGGCGGCGTCGCTACCTGCCCGACCTCACGAGCGACAACCGACAGCGCCGCGAGCTCGCCGAGCGTGTCGCCCTCAACGCCCCGATCCAGGGCTCGGCGGCTGACCTCATCAAGATCGCGATGCTCGGTGTGGACCGCGAGCTCACGGCGGCCGGGCTGGGCTCGCGCATGCTTCTCCAGGTGCACGACGAGCTCGTGATCGAGGTGGCTCCTGGCGAGGCGGGCGAGGTGGAGCGGATCCTGCGCGAGCAGATGGGTTCCGCGGCCGAGCTGTCGGTCCCTCTCGACGTGTCGGTGGGGCGCGGCGAGAGCTGGCACGCCGCCGGGCACTGACCGCGACGGCTGCTGAACCGCTACGAGTCGAAGCCCATCCCGACGGCGTCGAGGGCGCGCAGGAACAGTCCGCGCCGCCCCTCGCGGTGATCGGCGCGGTCGAGCGCGTGCCGGGTGAGGTTGATCCCGAGGCTCGCGAACGGCTCGGGCGGGAACGGCGTGGGCAACGTGCGCAGCATCTCGAGGCGGGTGCGCTCGGTGTCGAGCCCGTCGACGGCGTCGAGCGCGGCGAGCGCCATGAACCTCGACGCGCCGACGCCGAGCCCCGTGAACCCGGCCACGTGGGCGACCCGGTCACCGTGCGCCCGAGCCAGGAAGGCGCTGAAGCGCGTCGACGTGTCGATCACGCCGGACCAACGGTGCGAGAAGCGCAGCCCTTCGAGCTGGGGGAACGTCGCGAAGAAGTGCGAGGCGAGCCGCTCGAACGTCTCGAGCCGGTCGTAGTGCGCCGGGGCGGTCGCACCACCCCAGTAGTAGACGGCGTCGTAGCCGCCCCACAAGAGGCGCCCGTCCGCGGTGGGGCGGGCGTAGTGGAACTGGTTCGCCATGTCCGCGAGGCCCTCCCGGCCTTCCCAGCCGATCGCCGCGCGCTGGGCGGCCGTGAGCGGCTCGGTCATGAGCGCGTAGTCGAACACGGGGACGGTGTGCCAGCGGTACCGCCGCAGCAGGGAAGGGAAGGCGTTGGTCGCGAGGATCATGCGATCTGCCCGCACCACGCCGTCGTCCGTGCGGACCCGCACCCCGTCGCGCTCCGCGTCGAGGCGACGCCCGGGAGAGTGCTCGTAGATCTCGACGCCCAGCTCCTCGGCCGCGACCGCGAGGCCCTCGACGAGCCGCGCGGGATGGACGAGGGCCGTCTCCGTCCCGTCGAAGGCTCCCGCGAGGAACAGGGGAGAGTCGATCCGTCGTCGGACCCCGTCCGCATCCAGGAATCCCTCGGAGTCCTCGAGCTCGTGCACCTGGTGGGGCTCGACTGCCACGGTGAGCGTGCCGGTGCGATCGAGCTGGGCGTCGATCCCGAGCCGCGTGACGTCGGCGGCGAGCTCGTCGAGGTTGCGCAGCCCGAGCTCGTGCAGGGTGTCGTACTCGTCGGGCCACCGCGAGCGACCGTTCGCCTCGCCGTGCGTCAGGCTCGCCTCGCAGAACCCGCCGTTGCGGCCCGACGCCGCCCATCCGGTGCGGCGCGCCTCGAGAACGATCACGCGCCGGTCCGGGTCGCGGAGCTTCGCGTGCACGGCCGCCCACAGTCCCGTGTACCCGCCGCCGAGGACGAGCAGCCCGCAGTCGCGCTCGCCGCGCAAGGTCGCACGGTCGGCGCGCGCGGGGGCGTCCTCGATCCAGAACGGTGCGAGGCGCGACCCGGCGAGCGAGGCCGTGACGAGGTGCGCATCCGGGGCGTTGCGCTCGTAGGCGGTGGTGCCGGGCTGGAGGCGTGCGAGGCGGGCCATGCCCCATCGTCGCGCGAAGGGACGCCGCGTGTCAGGGATACCGCGCGTCAGGCGCGCCGGGTCACGAAGATCGCCGTGCCGGGCACGTAGCGGCCGCGCACGGGCCCCCAGCCGCCCCACGTGCGCTCGTGCCCCTCGGGCCACTCCGGCTCGAGGAGGTCCTCGATCACGAAGCCCGCGGCGGCGAGCTCACGCACGTGATCGCCGAGCGTGCGGTGGTACTCCGCGTAGCTGACGCGGCCCGCGCCGTCCGCCTCGACGTACGGGCGACGGTCGAAGTACGCGCGCTGCACCGTCATGCCCTGCGCGGACGGGTCGTCGGGGAACATCCACCGCACGGGGTGGGTCACGGAGCACACCCAGCGGCCACCCGGGCGCAGCACGCGCGCGACCTCGCGGTGGACGCGCTCGGCGTCGGGCACGAACGGGATGGCCCCGAAAGACGTGAACGCGACGTCGAAGCTCGCGTCGGCGAAGGGGAGCGCGCGAGCGTCCGCGGCGATCAGCGGGACGCGGGTGCCGAGGCGCGCGTCCATGGCACGGCCCGCCGCGAGCATCCCGTGCGCCACGTCCGTCGCGACGACGGCGGCCCCCTGGCCCGTGAGCCAGCGCGCGCACTGCGCCGAGCCCGCCCCGACCTCGAGCACGCGACGCCCCGCGACCTCCCCGAGCAGGTGGGCCTCGGACTCGCGCAGCCCCTCGGGGCACCACAAGAAGTCCCCGTCGCCGAGGAAGTCCCCGTGCTCGTCGAGGTACTCCGCGGCGTTCGAGTCCCACCACGTGCGGCTCGCCCGCGCCCCGTCGTCGTCGGCGACGTCACGGAACCCGACCCAGTGCGCGGGGAGGCGTTCGTCGGAGCCAGGGACCATGTGCACAGTCTGCCGCGCGGATCCGGGACGTCGGGGCCGACGGCGACGGGCCGGGATCGATAGGCTCACCCGTGGCGCAAGCGCGCCCCCCTCGAACCCTGGATCCCAAGGAGCTCTCGCGTGCGTATCGGTCTGCTCACCGGCGGTGGCGACGTACCCGGCCTCAACGCGGTCATCCGCGCCGTGGTCAAGCACGGCACGTCCACCTACGGCCACACGATCGTGGGCTTCCGCAACGGGTGGCGCGGCGTGGTCGACGGCGACGTCCAGGACCTCTCGCGCCGCGACATCCGCAACGTGCTCGCGCAGGGCGGGACGATGCTCGGCACGGCACGGTTTCACCCGCACTCCGCCGACGGCGGGCTCGACGCCGTGCGCGCGACCCTCGAGGCCGAGCGCATCGAGGCCCTCATCTGCGTCGGTGGGGACGGCACCATGCACGCGGCCCACAAGGTGGCCGAGACGGGCGTCAAGATCGTGGGCATCCCCAAGACGATCGACAACGACGTGTGGGGGACCGACCAGTCGATCGGCTTCGACACGGCCGTGACCATCGCGACCGAAGCGGTGGACCGCATCCACACGACGGCCGAGTCGCACAACCGCGTCATGATCATCGAGGTCATGGGTCGGCATGCGGGCTGGATCGCGGTGCAGGCCGGGATCGCCGGCGGCGCGGAGATCGTGCTGACGCCCGAGCAGCCCTTCGACATCGACGACATCGTGAAGTTCCTCAAGCACCGCCACCGCGCTCACGCGTCCTTCTCGATCCTCGTGGTCGCGGAGGGGGCCGTCCCGGCCGAGGGCACCGCGATGGAGTACACGACCCAGGTGGGCAAGTTCGGCGAGATCATCGCGGGCGCCGTGGGGGAGCGGCTCAAGAAGGAGATCGAGGAGCGCACGGGCTTCGACACGCGCGTCACCGTCCTCGGTCACGTGCAGCGGGGCGGGACGCCCACCGCGACGGACCGGATCCTCGGTTCGCGCTTCGGGGTCGCCGCGGTCGACGCGCTGAGCGAGGGGAAGACCTCGGTCATGACGGCGCTGCGCGGCGAGGAGGTCGTGCTCGTGCCCATGGAGGAGCTCGCAGGCAGGACCAAGCCCGTCCCGGCAGACCTGCTGCGGGTCGCGTCGCTCCTGGCCTGAGGTCCGCTTTGGCGCTGGGACGCGTGGCGGGATAGACTTTTCGACGGCCTGGTGTGCCTTGGCGTGCGTCCGCACGCCTCCGGGCGCCGGGGTCGATCGATCAATCCCTGTCCGCACTATCCCATGTCCATCGGAGCACATTCCTCAATGACCATCTCTACCCCCGCGAAGCCCGCAGCCCCGCAGGTCGCGGTCAACGACATCGGCACGGC
>JAAYZM010000036.1 GCA_012514835.1 Actinomycetales bacterium | reverse complement strand
GGGCCCCGCCGAGCGCGTCGACGGCGAGGTCGAGGAGCGGGTCGACCTCGTGCGCCGTCGCCCGTGGCGCGTCCGAGCCGTCAGGCTCGGGGTTCTCGGTCGCGGCGGGCACCGGGACAGGCTAGTCCCCGCTCCTCGCCGTCGTCGGACCCCTCGCCCCGGCGTGTGGACGTCAGGAGGCGACGACGGCGGCGGACTCGAGCTCGGCGGCGAGGTGCGCGTCCACCCGTGCGCGCAGGGCCGTGCCGGCGGCGAGGTGCTCCTCGCGCTCGACCTCGCCGTCGGTGTGGGCCCGCGACACGAGGTCGCCCCGCGAGTAGGGCACCACGAGGTCGACGACGACGTCGGGACGGGGCAACCGTTCCGCGACGACGGCGAGCAGCTTGTCGAGGCCCTCTCCCGTGTGCGCCGAGACGGCGAGCGCCCCGGACTCGCGCGAACGCAGTCGCGTGATGGCCTCGGGCGAGGCGAGGTCGGCCTTGTTGAGCACCACGAGCTCGGGTACGTCGAGGGCACCGGGGATGTCCGCGAGGACGGTGCGCACGGCCTGGATCTGGCCCTCGGGGTCGGGGTGCGCGGCGTCGACCACGTGGAGCACGAGGTCCGCCTCCGTGACCTCCTCGAGCGTCGAGCGGAACGCCTCGACCAGCTGGTGCGGGAGCGAGCGCACGAACCCCACCGTGTCGGTCAGGGTGTAGGCGCGACCGTCGGGCGTCTGGGCGCGGCGCACGGTCGGGTCGAGCGTCGCGAACAGCGCGTTCTCGACCAGCACGCCTGCGCCCGTGAGGCGGTTCAGCAGCGAGGACTTGCCCGCGTTCGTGTACCCGACGATCGCGACGGACGGCACGCCCTTGCGGCGACGCTCGGCGCGCTTGGTCACGCGCGCGGGCGCCATCGCGGCGATCTCGCGGCGCAGCTTCGCCATGCGCTGGCGGATGCGCCGGCGGTCGAGCTCGATCTTCGTCTCACCGGGACCGCGCGAGCCCATGCCCGCGCCTCCGGAACCGACCTGGCCACCGGCCTGCCGGGACATCGACTCACCCCAGCCGCGCAAGCGCGGCAGCAGGTACTCGAGCTGAGCGAGCTCGACCTGGGCCTTGCCCTCCTTGGACTTCGCGTGCTGGGCGAAGATGTCGAGGATGAGCGCGGTGCGGTCGATCACCTTGACCTTGACGACGTCCTCGAGGGCGCGCCGCTGCGAGGGGGCGAGCTCGCCGTCCACCACCACGGTGTCCGCGCCGTTCGCGGCGATGACGTCCGCGAGCTCGGCCGCCTTGCCCGAGCCGAGGTACGTGCCCGGGTCCGGGGTGCGGCGGCGCTGGACCAGGCCGTCGAGGACCACAGCGCCGGCGGTCTCCGCGAGCGCGGCGAGCTCGCGCAGCGAGACCTCCGCCTCGAGCGAGGACCCGCCGAGCTGGAGCCCGACGAGCACGACCTTCTCGAGGCGCAGCTCGCGGTACTCGACCTCGGTGACGTCCGTGAGCTCGGTGGACAGGCCCACCACGCGGCGCAGCGACGCGCGCTCCTCGAGCTCGAGCTGGTCGCCGTCGGCGGCGGTGTGCTCGGCGCGGGTGGCCTGCACGGCGGTCCCGGCACGGGCGAGCACCCGTGCGACGACGTCCTCCGCAAGGCCCTGAGCGTCGTGCTCGGTCTGGGGGGACGGTTCGTGGGACTGGGTCAAGGTCTGGCCTCCAAGATCGGTGAGATTCCAGCGTCGCATGACAACGCGCGGGCGTGCCAGCGCATTCCCCGCCGACGGCGCGGAGCGGGCCGGTGGGGCTCGTATGGTTGCTCCGTGCCCGACCACTACTTCTCCGCGAGCCCCGCGTCGCCCGACGAGCGCGAGACCGCCCGCGTGCGCTTGCGCGGCCACGACGTCGACGTCGTCACGGCGGGCGGCGTGTTCTCCCACGGCCGTCTCGACCTCGGGACACAGGTGCTCTTGCGCACGGTCGAGGACCCGCCCGACGGCGGGCACCTGCTCGACCTGGGTTGCGGCTGGGGACCCGTCGCGCTCGCGATGGCTCACGCGGCACCGAGCGCCACGGTGTGGGCGCTCGACGTCAACGAGCGCGCCCTCGACCTGACGGCCCGCAACGCGGCCTCGCTCGGGCTCACGGGGGTGCGCGCGGTGCGCGCCGAGGAGGTGCCCGAGGACGTGCTCTTCGACGCGATCTGGTCCAACCCGCCCATCCGGGTCGGCAAGCCCGTGCTGCACGAGCTGCTGCGCACGTGGCTCCCGCGGCTCGCACCCGACGGCGAGGCCCACCTCGTGGTGCAGCGCAACCTCGGAGCGGACTCGCTCGCGCGCTGGATCGCTGAGGAGCTCGGCGAGGGCTTCACCGTCTCGCGCGCCGCGAGCGCGAAGGGATTCCGCGTGCTCCGGGTGGCCCGCACCGCCTAGAGTGCCCCGGTGCCCCTCGCGACCTCCCGCCCCGACCTGACCGAGCCCGAGGCCGCGTGGCGCTCGTTGCGCACCACGACGGTCGCGATGTTCGTCATGATCCTGCTCGTCGCGTTCGAGTCGCTCGCCGTGACGACCGCGATGCCCACGGTCGCCGAGGCGCTCGACGGCACCGCGCTCTACCAGCTCGCGTTCGTCGGGGCGATCGCCACGGGGATCGTCGGCATGGTGGTCGGCGGCGCGTGGAGCGACCGGTCGAGCCCGCGCGTGCCGCTCACGCTCGCGTGCGCGGCGTTCGCCGTGGGGCTCGCGGTCGCGGGGCTCGCGCAGTCCATGGAGGTGCTTGTCGTCGGGCGCCTCGTGCAGGGCCTGGGCGGCGGCGCCATCAACGTGTGCCTCTACGTCATCGTCGGGCGCCTCTACCCGGGCATCTTGCACCCGCGGATCTTCGCGGCGTTCTCCTCGGCGTGGGTCCTGCCCTCGATCGTGGGTCCGCTCGTGGCCGGGCTGCTCACCGAGCACCTGTCGTGGCGCTGGGTGTTCCTCGGGGCCGCTGCGCTCACTGTCCCCGTGTGGTTCGCGCTCCAGCCGGGTCTGCGGCGTCTCGAGGACGTCGACGGCACGGCCGCCCCCGGGAGCGCGGGACGCCTCGTGCGCGCCGTCGTCGTCTCCGTCGCGATGCTCGGGCTCGGCCTGTGCTCCCAGCTCGCCGCGCCCGTCTCGTGGCTCGTCGCCGCGGCGTGCATGATCGTGACGCTCGTCGCCGTCCGCGGGCTGCTGCCCGCCGGGACCTTGCGCATCGTGCGCGGCCTGCCCGCCGTCGTCGCGGACCGCTCCTTCGTCAACGGGGCGTTCTTCGGTGCTCAGGTGTACATCCCGTACCTCCTCACGGTGCACTACGGGTTCTCTCCGACGACGGCGGGGATCGGGCTGACCACGGCCGCCCTGACCTGGTCCGCCGCCGCGTGGGTCCAGGGTCGCCTCGGGATGCGGCTGTCCCACCGACGTGCCGTGCAGATCGGCACGGTGCTCGTCGCGACGGCGATCGGGCTCGTCCTTGCCGCGGTCGTGCTGCTCGACGCCCCCGTGCCGGTGGTCGTGGCCTCGACGCTCGGCGGCGCCGGGATGGGCTTCGTGTTCGCCCGGCTCTCCGTCCTCACGCTGCACTACTCCGAGCCCGGCAACCAGGGCGCCAACACGGCCGCGCTGTCCATCGCGGACTCCTTCGGCTCGTCCGCATCGATCGCCGTCTCCGCGCTCGTGTTCGCCGCGGCGGGCGCGATCGGGGGTGGCGCCACGCCGTTCGTGGCCGCCCTCGCGTTCACGTTCGCGCTCGCGCTCGTGGGCGCCGCGCTCGCGGGCCGGGTCGCGCAGCGCTCCTAGTCCGGCTCAGGCAGAGACGAGGGCCTCGGGGTCGACCTTGGCCTCGGCGACGAGCACCGCGGGGCCCGCGAGCTCGACGTGACCGCTGTCCAGTGCGCGCACCCGGACCACCCCGCCGGGGACCTCGACGAACCACGTCGAGGGCGCCCCGGCACCGGCCCACGTGCGCACGGCGAGCGCGGCCGCGCACGCCCCGGTGCCGCACGAGCGGGTCTCGCCCACCCCGCGCTCGTGCACCCGCATGCGGACCCGGCCCGCGACCTCGCCACCCGGCAGCTGCTCCTCGCCGAGCGGCACCACGAGCTCGACGTTGGTCCCGTGCGGCGGCGTGGGGGTCACGACGGGCGCGCGGAACAGGTCGGCGGCGTCGAGCTCGTCCTGGCCCGCGAGGGCGAGCACGGTGTGGGGGTTACCGACGTCGACGCTCAGCGCGGGGCGCACCACGTCGAGCCCGTGCACGCGGACCTCGGCGTCGAAGCCGTCCGCGACGGCCACGTCGCCCCCGGGCAGCGCCCACGGACCCATGTCCACGGCGTACCAGCCTTCGCCCTCGGCCCGCACGAGGCGCACCCCGGCGCGCGTGCCGACGGCGAGCTCGCCCGTGCCGTCCCACTCGCCGAGGTGGCGCAGGTAGGCGGCGAACACGCGCACACCGTTGCCGCACATCTCCGCGATCGAGCCGTCCGCGTTGCGGTAGTCCATGAACCACGTGGCGCCCGGGTGCTCGGCGAGCACCGCGGCGCCCTCGGTGAGCGACGCGCTCGGGACCAGCCGGATCACGCCGTCCGCCCCGAGTCCCGCGCGCCGCTCGCACAGCCCGCGCACGAGGGCGGGGGTCAGGTCGACGGCGTCCGCGCGG